>CAYQBQ010000103.1:0-3882 GCA_964415805.1 uncultured Clostridium sp. | reverse complement strand
CTAGAGGAAATCATCAACCAGAACGGGTATTCGGACGAGTATCAGAATGGGGCAAAGCAATCCGGCACAAAAGGCGTTCCGGAAGTACAGGCATATCTTGGTTTCCAGAAACAGTACACCGCCAACATTAAGATATTGTCCGAAAGGCTACCGCGAGAGGTCGAAGAGTCCAAACTTCAAAAGTTTTTGAATGACTGAGAATTATATATACCAGTACTACCAGAAGATCAACGACGGATCCATCGTGGCGGGAAAGTGGATCCACATGTTATATAAACTGATCGTAGACGGCATCGAGTCCGGAGAGTATGTGCTGGATCTAAAAAAGGCCAACAAGGCCGTAATGTTCATCGAGCAGTTTTGTCATCATCCCAAAGGAAAATGGGCACCGAAAAGTATCGCGGAAGCCGGAGGTCTGCAGCTGTGGCAGAGGGCTATGATTAGCTGTATCTATGGGATCACGGACAAGGATGGTATCCGGATATGGCGCGAAGTATTTGTTGTAATCGGGCGCAAAAATGGTAAGTCGTTACTGGCATCCGGCATCACGGAAGAAGAGGTTTTTGCGCGCGGAGTATATGGCGCTGATGCCTATTTTGTAGCCCCGAAGCTGGATCAGGCAGATATTGTTTTCTCTGACTTCCGCAATTCTGTGAACGCAGAGCCGGAGCTCGCGGCGCTGGTAAAATCTCGTAAAAGTGACCTGTATATCGCTGAAACAAATACGAGCATTAAGAAGATAGCCTTTAAGGCATCCACAGCCGACGGATTCAATCCTCAGGTTTCTATTTGCGACGAAGTGGCAGCGTGGAAAGGCGATCAAGGCATCAAGATGTATGAGGTCATGGCATCAGCTCTTGCGTCAAGGGATGATCCACTAATTGTTGCGATCACGACGGCCAACTATGTCAACAACGGCATTTACGACGAGTTATTCAAACGTGCAACCGCGTTTTTGATGGGGCACTCGAACGAAAAACGGATCCTGCCGTTTTTATACACGATTGACGATATCAGCAAATGGAACGACCTGACTGAACTACAGAAATCCCTTCCTAATCTCGGCGTAAGCGTAGGGGTTAATTACATTCTGGAGGAGATCGCAAAGGCCGAGAGTTCTTTTGCAAACAAGGCGGAGTTTTTATGTAAGCAGTGCTGCATCAAGCAGAACAGTTCACAGGCATGGCTTTCTGCCGAAACGGTGGAAAAATGCTGCGGAGCGCCGCTATCACTGGAAGACTTCCGAAGCACATACTGCGTCGGGGGAATTGATCTGTCCCAAACAACCGACTTAACGAGCTGCTGTGCGGTCATCGAACGCAGGGGCGAATTGTATGTATTCAGCAAGTTCTTTCTTCCTGCAGAAAAGCTTGAAGAAGCAACTGAACGCGACGGGATACCATACGAAGCATACGTAAAGCGCGGATTGCTGCAGCTATCCGGTGAAAATTTTGTTGATTACGACGACTGTTTCCAATGGTTTAAAAGCCTGATTGAAGAATACGAGATCTACCCACTGCAAGTAGGATACGATAAATGGATGGCGCAGAACCTAGTTAAGGACATGGAAGCCTACGGTTTCCACATGGACGACGTTTATCAGGGGTTCAACCTGACGCCGGTACTCCGAGAGATGGAAGGAATGATGAAGGATGGAAAAGTCCATATTGGCGACAACGACCTATTAAAAATTCATATGCTGGATGCGGCACTAAAGATGGACACGGAGACAAACAAGGTAAAACTTATCAAAATGGCGGAAACAGCACATATTGACGGCGTTGCCGCGTTCTCTGATGCGCTGTGTGTGCGGCAAAAATGGTACGACGAAATAGGGTGTCAGTTGAGGAATGACTAATGGGACTTTTTGAAAAAATTTTTGGGCCACGGGGCAGAGATAAAACCGGAAATCTCTGGTTCTCGCTGAATAACTACGAATCGGTTGCGTGGAGGAGCTGGAGCGGGGAGGCATTTGAGAGCGATCTTGTAAGAGCTGCAGCAGACGCCAGAGCAAGACATATCAGCAAACTATCCGTCGTCCTTACAGGCGGCGGAAATCCACCAATGCAAAGAAGGCTGGCAATGAGGCCAAATTCGTGGCAGACATGGAGCCAGTTTCTGTATCGGCTTAGTGTGATTGTAGACATGCAGTGTACGGCATTTATTGTGCCAGTATATACGCCTACTTATGACATTATTGGTATTTCGCTGGTAGTCCCATCAGATTTTGAATTAGTGGACGTAAATGGAGTGCCGTGGCTTCGGATGCGCTTCTCCAATGGCAACGTAGCGTCCGATGAGCTTTCCCGTATCGGCATCATGACAAAATTCCAGTACCTGTCCGATTATTTTGGGACCGGCAACGGGGCGCTAGATTCCACACTGGAGCTGATTGACATCCAGAGACAGGGAATCAAAGGAGCCGCAAAGAACTCCTCGATTTATCGTTTCATGGCTACACTGTCTAATTTCTCTAAGCCGGAGGATTTAGCAAAAGAACGTGAGAGATTTACTGAAAATAACCTACGGACAGACACTGGAGGCGGACTGCTTCTATTCCCATCTACATACAAGGATATAAAAGAGCTGGACAGAAAGCAGTACAGCGTTGACGCAGACCAGCAGAAGGTGATCGAAAGCAGAGTATTCAATTACTTTGGCGTGAATGAAAAGATTTTGAACAACTCTGCGACAGCAGATGATCTGGATGCGTTCTACGAGGGAGCAATAGAGCCTTTTGCCATCCAGCTTGCAGATGTATTAACGTTCATGCTTTTCTCAGATCGGGAGCAAGCGGCAGGAAACAGAGTCCAGTTCTCGGCAGACCGGCTGGCATACATGAGCATGCAAAGCAAGATAAATCTGGTTATGCAGATGTCTGACCGGGGAGAACTGCTTCAGAACGAGGCAAGAAGAATACTTAATCTTCCTGATCTTCCGGGCGGGAATAAGACGATTATCCGAGGAGAGTACTATTACCAAGAGTACGATGAGGACGGAAAGCTGATTGATGATGAAGATGACGGCTACGAGGATGACGATGCCGAAGATTTTGCCGAAGAAGACGAAGGCTTTGACGAAGAAGAGACCGAAGAGGACGATGACCTAGATGCCGAGGAAGATGATGAAGCCGCTGAACTGATGGACGAGATGCAGGAACAGCTTGAAGAGCTAATCGACAACATGAAAGAAATCATTGACAAGGCGGAAAACGGAGAGCTGGAGGAGCCGGAAGATGACGGAACAGGAAATGATTGAGGACCGTGGCCGCAAGCGCAAAGAAGGTGGGTATGCGTCGAAATATTATGACCCTGACAAAGCCCATGAGTATTACATGAGGCACCGCAAGCTCAAGGGCCGAAAAAGGGGAAGAAAGAGCGGCAAAAAGAGTGCGTCTAAGAAATCAAAGTATTCGCAGGCCGAGAAAAACCTGTTGCAGTTAGCTAAGAAAAACACTGAAGAAAACATATCTAAGCTTAAGGAAATTGTGTCGGAATGGCAGGCAAAACAGGAGGAACTGATCAGCAAATCCAAAGACAGCAAGGAAAAAGAAGCGATCAGAAAGAAAATCAAAGCCGTGAAGGCTGAAATGAATAAACAGATCCGCCAGGCTAGAGAGATATATAAGAAATACAAGGCTGCTTATCAGAGCCATACAATAGAGAAATTTGCAGAGTCACAGAAACCAGAAAAGGAGAAGAAGGATGGCTGACCGGGAATACAGATCTTTTGCATTGAGCCCTTCCGCCGGAGCTGCCAATGAGCCGGCATATATCGTAAGCGGACATGCGGCGACGTTTGAACCATACGTAATATACGAAAGTGACGGCATCCAGTATCTGGAAAGGATAGACCGGAACGCATTTGCAGGATGCGATATGT
>CAYQBQ010000102.1:0-3977 GCA_964415805.1 uncultured Clostridium sp. | reverse complement strand
ATTTATAATATTTAATAAATATCCAAAAATGTTTGCAAAAAATTGAAACATTTACATTCCTCCTACTTATTTTAGTGGATCATATCCTCCTTTTGAAAAAGGATTACATCTCAGAATTCTATATATTCCTAAAATTGTACCTTTTAAAGCTCCATATTTTTCGATTGCCTGTTTTGTATATTCAGAGCATGTAGGATAAAACTTACAATTTATATTTTTATTTTGTAACCATAAAGAAATATTTTTTTGATAAAAATCTATAATTTTTAAAAGTACCTTTTTCATCTTTACATATTTCCTTATATTATTAATTTTTTATATTTGATTTTTCAAAAATATTATTTATGTCAATTTTTATGTTATCAAAAGTTGCATTTTCTATATCTGCCTTTTTCTTCCACAAAAAAACAATGCTTTTTCCACTTTTTATTTGTGGTTCCAAAATTTTATAGTTTTCTCTAATAAGCCTTTTTATTCTGTTTCTTTTTACGGCTTTGCCAGTTTTAACACTAATAGCAAGTCCCAAAAAATTACAACTTTTATTATTATCTTTGATAAAAGCTTCAATATTTCTTCCAGAATAATACTTTCCTCTTGATAAAACATTTTTAAATTCATAATTTTTTTTTAACATTTTTGTTTTTTTCATTAATTTTCTTCCCTTCTTGTTGTTGGTAGAATTTAAATGAAAAAACTTAATATAAGTTTTAATTATATTAAAAGGCAAGAATAAAAAAATATATACTTGCCATTTCTAAACATAAATTTCTTTATAATTTTAGGATTAATATAATATTTTAAGCACTTAATTTTTTTCTACCTTTAGCTCTTCTTGCTTTTAAAACGTTTCTGCCAGCTCTTGTTTTCATTCTTTTCATAAATCCATGTTCTTTCTTTTCTTGTCTTGTTTTTGGTTGAAATGTTCTTTTCAATTATAGCACCTCCTACTAGCTTTGTTTTTATTAAATTCCATTACTGGAAATTTCATGCAATATAACAAGTATATCGATTATACAGTAAAAAAATATAATTTGTCAAGAGTTTTTGTAAAAAAGTATAAAAAAGAAATATGTAAACTAAAAAAAGCATTTTTTTGTAACATTATTGTAATATTTACTGATTTATCCACAACTTTTTTTACATTTATCCACAATTTTAAATTTTTTTCCACAATTCTATTGACTTATTATATTTCTTTTTGTTATTATATGAGTTACAAAAAAAGACAAGATTTTTACTGAAAAATCAATAAAAAAATGTTCGTAATTTTTTGGCTTTTTTTACTTTAATATTACAAAGTTATCAACATCTGTGGATAACTCTGTGGATAAATTTTAGAAGAAAGGATGAAAAAAATGACAATAGATAAAGATGAACTTTTAAGCAAATTAAAAGAATTACTAAAAGACGAACTCTCAACAATATCTTACGAAACTTGGATACTTCCTTTAGGTATAGAAAGTATTAAAGATGATCATATTGTATTTACTGTAACTTCAGATTTTCAAAGAGATTTTATTGAAAATAAATTTAAAAGCTTAATTTTTAATACTCTAAGATACATAACAAATAAAGAATGGACTTACTCTGTTGTAGAAATATCTGAAGAAACAAAAGAGGGAAATATAATTTCTGATAAAAAATCAAATATTTCTGACTCCGAATTAGAAAATAATCATCAGACATTAAACCCAAAATATACATTTGAAACATTTGTAGTAGGTAATAACAACAGATTTGCACATGCAGCAGCATTAGCGGTAGGTAATGAACCTGGAAAATCCTATAATCCATTATTTTTATATGGAGGTGTTGGATTAGGAAAAACTCACTTAATGCATGCAATTGGAAATAGAATATTAGAAAATAATCCAAAATCAAATATTTTATATGTTACTTCAGAAAAATTTACAAATCAACTTATAAATGCAATTAAAGATAATAAAACTGAACTTTTTAGAAATAAATATAGAAATATTGATGTTTTATTAATAGATGACATTCAATTTATAGCAGGAAAAGACAGAGTTCAAGAAGAATTTTTCCATACTTTTAATACATTAAGAGAAGATGGAAAACAAATTATAATCTCAAGTGATAAACCACCAAGAGATATTGAGTTTCTAGAGGACAGATTAAAATCAAGATTTGAGTGGGGGCTTTTAGCTGACATTTCATGTCCAGATTATGAAACAAGACTAGCAATATTAAGAAAAAAAGCTCAAGATGAAAATATAATAATAGATGACTCTATATTGTCAGATATAGCAACCAAAATCGATTCAAACATTAGGGAATTAGAAGGTGTATTTAACAAAATAGTGGCAAGAGCATCGCTAACTCATAGTCCTATAACAATAGAATTAGCAGAAAACATAATAAATGAGTTTAAATATGAAAGTGAAAAAGTAATTTCATGCGATTTTATAAAAGAAACTGTTTCTAAATACTTTAGTATAGACAAAGATGAATTAGCAGGAAGCAAAAGATCAAATGATATAGCATTTCCAAGACAAATAGCAATGTATTTATGTAGAGAAGTTGCCGGTATGTCTTTTCCACAAATAGGAGCAGAATTCGGAAACAGAGACCATTCGACAGTTATGCATGGATATAATAAAATATCAAAAGAAATAAAAGAAAAAAATAGTACAAAATTAATTGTGGAAAGTGTGAAAAACATAATTACGAGTGAAAAAAAATAAGAAGTTTCAAACAATAAAGTAGTATTTTAAAATTTATGTTTGCAAAAAAAACTGTTTGTTAAAAATATTTCAATTTATTCTTACGGAAGCAACACATTTGATATCCACACCCCTCTGTGAATAACCTGTGTAAAATATGTGTATAAGACATTTTTACACAACTTAATTTTTCATCTGTGGAAAAAAATCCAATTTATCCACTAAATTATTCACAGTAAATTTTCTAGGGATATCAACTTTCAACATAGTTTTCCACAGTTTCCACACGACCTAATACTAATACTACTAAATATATTTATTATTTTATTATATAATTAAGGGAGGAACAAAAAATGAAAATAGTTTGTTATAAAGACAAAATATTAAAAGCTATTAATTCCGTAGTAAAAGGTGTAGCTTCAAAAACAACAATGCCAATATTAGAAGGTATTTTAATTCAAACAAATGATAAAGAAATAAAGTTAACAACTTATGATTTAGAAATTGGAATAGAATATATAATGGAATGTGATGTTAAAGAACAAGGAAGTACGGTTGTAAATGCAATAATGTTTAGTGAAATCATTAGAAAACTACCAGATACAGAAATATACATAACATTAAATGATAAAAATTTATTAGAAATTGAATGTGAAGGTTCGTTATATAAATTAGCAACTATGAATCCAGAAGAATTTCCAGAACTTCCAAAAATAGAAGTTGAAAATTCTATAGAAGTTGAACAAAATACACTAAAAAATATGATTAGAAAAACAATATTTGCTGTAAGTACAGAAGAAAATAGACCAATTTTTACAGGATGTTTATTTGAAATTAAACAAAATAAATTAAATATTGTAGCAGTAGACGGATTTAGATTAGCTTTAAGAAGTATATATTTAAATAATCAAACAAATGACTTTAGTGCAGTTATACCAGGAAAAACACTAAATGAAGTTAATAAAATATTATTAGATTCTTTTGAAACAGTAAAAATAGGAGTATCAAAAAATCAAGCATTATTTGAAATGGATAATTGTAAAATAGTAACAAGAGTTTTAGATGGAGAATTTTTAAATTATAAAAATGTTATTCCGGATAATTGGGAGACAAGAGTAAAAGTTAATAAAAATAATTTACAAAATAGTTTTGAAAGAATTAGTTTAATATCTGCATCATCTGTAGAAAAAGAAAAAAAATATCCAGTAAAAGTTAATGTAGACATAGGAAAAGTTGTTATATCTTGTACAAACCAAACAGGAGAAGCAAAAGAAGAATTATTTGTTTCAACTG
>CAYQBQ010000101.1:0-3978 GCA_964415805.1 uncultured Clostridium sp. | reverse complement strand
GTTGAACTCGTATGTCTACCATTATTTTTTCTATAAATTTAAGTCTTTCTTCTCTCTTTTTATCTATTCCTTCAACTAATTCATGATATTCTTCTGGATATAAATATTTAAAAGATAAATCCTCTAGCTCCCATTTCATAGAATATAGTCCCAAACGGTTTGCAAGTGGTGCATATATTTCCATTGTTTCTTTTGCATTTGCTATTTGTCTATCTCTTTTTAAAAACTTAAGAGTTCTCATATTATGAAGCCTATCTGCTAGTTTTATTATTATTACCCTAATATCTTTTCCCATTGCAAGAAACATTTTTCGGTAATCTTCCACTTGTTGTTCTTCAACAGTTGAAAACTGCATTGTACCTAGCTTTGTAACACCTGCTACCATATCTGCAACTTCTTCACCAAATTCTTTTCTTAAGTCTTTATCAGTTACATCTGTATCTTCAACAACGTCATGTAAAAGTGCTGCACATATTGTTGCTTCGTCTAAGCCTACTCCTGCCAATATGTATGCTACATTTATTGGATGTATTATATATGGTTCTCCAGACCTTCTTTTTTGGTCTCCATGATGTTCTACCGCATAGTTATATGCCTTCATTATTTGCTTACTATCTACTCTTCTTGTTGTTACTTTCTTTTTGGATATTACATCCTGTATTGTTATTTCTTTATTATTTTCTTGCATTTTGTTCACCTCTTGTTTCGTATTTTTGTCAAAAAAGGGTCAACTTTTTTACCTTTTTTATATTGACTTCATAACATCTTTTAAGTTAATTTGCAAACTGTCAACCCCATTAAAACTATTAATTTCCAATGTTCCAACCACATCAATTTTATCACCGATTCTATATTCATCAACTAAATGTCCCAAATTAAAGCCAATTGCATTAATTATAGAATTGCCTTCTTTTAATGTCAATTTTATGTGTTTCCCTTCTGATAATGCCCTTATTGAATCAATTTTTAAATTTTTAAAAGCAAATATTGGCATTTTGTTTCCTTCTCCAAATGGTTCTAATTTTTTTAGACTTGCTACCATTTCTTTATTAATCTCACTTAAGTTTATTTTAGCATCTATATTTATAATAGGAATTATTTCATCTATTTTTGCTTTTCTTGCAACTTCTTCAAATTCTTTTTTAAATTCTGCAAATTTATCTCTTTTTATTGTTATTCCTATTGCCATAGCATGTCCGCCAAATCTTTCTATAGAATTTTGACATTTCATTAGTGCATCATGCAAATCAAATCCTGGTATACTTCTTCCAGAGCCTTTTGCAACCTCATCTTCATAACATAATAAAATACTTGGTTTAAAATATAAGTCTGTTATTTTTGATGATACAATTCCTATAACTCCATGGTGCCAATCTTCTCCTGCTACGACAATTGCGCAGTTTTCATATAATTTGTTTTTTTCAATTTGATTTACCGCATCTTCATAAATTGATTTTTCCTTATCTTGCCTAATTTTATTATAGTCATTTAATCTTTTAGTTAATTCATTTACTTCATAAATATCTTTTGATAAAAATAATTTTAATGCTTCATCTGCATGTCCCATTCTTCCACATGCGTTTATTCTTGGTGCTATTCCAAAAGATATTGTTGTCGAATCGATATTTTTATATCCAGATGATATTAATAATGACCTTAATCCCATATTTTTTGTTTGTGCAACTAACATTAAACCTAGCTTTGTAATTACTCTGTTTTCATCTACTAATGGAACTATATCTGATATTGTTCCTACACATACAATGTCTAAATATTTCAAATATTCTTTTTCTTCTAGTCCAAGTTTGATTCCTATAGCTTGAATTAATTTAAATACCACTCCAACTCCTGCTAAATCTCTGCATGGATATTGATTATCTTTTCTTTTTGCGTCAACAACAGCAATCGCATTAGGAAGTTCATCTCCTACTTCATGATGGTCTGTTACTATTGTTTCTAATCCTAAAGAATTTGCATACTCAATTTCTTCAATTCCAGAAATTCCAGTATCAACAGTTATCATTAAATCATATTCTTTTTTTACAATTCCATCTATTGCAGGTTTATTTAATCCATATCCTTCTTCTAATCTATTTGGAATATATGAATCTACATATATTCCTCTATCTTCTAAAAAGCTTTTTAAGACTGTTATACTTGTTATTCCATCAACATCATAGTCTCCGTAAATTATCATTTTTTCTTTATTGTTTATAGCTTTTATTATCCTATCTACAGCTATTTCCATATCAGGCATTAAAAATGGATTATAAAAATTGTTTCTTGTTGGATTTAAAAATACATCTATATCTTCTTCTTTAATATTTCTATTTACTATTATTGATGATAGTAATCTATTTAGATTATATTTTTGTGATATTTTGTTAATTTCAGTTTCATCTGTTTCATATATCTGCCACTTTTTATTCATATATTTCTCCTTGCTTTACACTTTTATTTCTTTCGCAGCTTTTACTAATCCTACAAATAATGGTGCTGGTTTATTTGGTCTTGATTTTAATTCTGGGTGAAATTGTCCAGCTATAAAATAAGGATGTTCTTTTTGTGAAATTTCTACAATTTCAACTAATTCTCCATCTGGTGAAGTTCCTGAACATATTAATCCGGCTTTTTCTAATTTTTCTTTGTAATCATTATTGTATTCAAAACGATGTCTATGTCTTTCATTAATTTCTCTTGTTCCATATACTTTTTCTGCTAATGTTCCCTCTTTTATGCTACATGGATAACTTCCAAGTCTCATAGTTCCACCTTTTTTATTAACTGATTTTTGATTTTCCATTATATGTATTACTTGATTTTTTGTTTTCTCATCAAATTCTTGTGAATTACTATCTGTTAATCCTAGTACATCTCTTGCATATTCTACAACAGTCATTTGCATTCCTAGACAAATTCCCAAAAATGGAATTTTGTTTTCTCTTGCATATTTGATTGTTTCGATTTTACCTTCTATTCCTCTGTTTCCGAATCCTCCTGGAACTATTATTCCTTGGAATTCTTTTAATAGCTCTTTTACTGTATCTTTTGTTATTTTTTCGCTATCAATTAATTTTATTTCTGTTTCAACTTCATTTGCAAATTCTGCATGTTTTATACTTTCTATTACTGATATATATGAATCTTCTAATTTTATATATTTACCAACTATTGCAATTTTAACTTTTTTACTTTTGTCTATATTTCTTATTTTTTCTATCATATCTTCCCATTTTCTATTATCTGGAATATATCTATCTAGTTTTAAATGATTACATACTTCTCTTGCTAACCCTTCTTCTTCAAGCATTAATGGCACAGCATATAGACAATCTGCTGTTTTGTTTTGTATAACACTTGTTTTTCTAACATTGCAAAATAATGCTAATTTTTCTCTTATGTTTTCTGGTATTTCTTGTTCTGTTCTACATACTAGTATATCTGGTTTTATTCCATAACTTTGCAATTCTTTTACTGAGTGCTGTGTTGGTTTTGATTTTATTTCGTTTGAACCATATATGTATGGAAGTAATGTAACATGAATAAAGCATACATCTTCTGGATTTTTTTCTAATCCAACTTGTCTAATTGCTTCTATTATTGATAATCCTTCTATGTCTCCTACAGTTCCACCTACTTCTGATATTACTATGTCTGTGTCTGTATTTTCAAATCCATATATTTTTTCTTTTATTTGGTTTGTAATGTGAGGAATTACTTGAACTGTTTTTCCTAAATAATCACCTTTTCTTTCTTTTTCGATTACTTCTGAATATATTTTTCCCATTGTTATACTAGAGTTTTTTGTTAGATTTTCATTTATAAATCTTTCGTAATGTCCTAAGTCTAAATCTGTTTCAGCTCCATCATCTGTTACAAAGACTTCTCCATGTTCATATGGGTTCATTGTTCCTGGGTCTACATTTATGTATGGGTCGAATTTTTGTATTGTTACTTTATATCCTCTGTTTTTTAATA
>CAYQBQ010000100.1:0-3998 GCA_964415805.1 uncultured Clostridium sp. | reverse complement strand
ATTTTCATAAATTTGCAAGCAATATTTCTTGGTAATTCTGCGACTCGAATTATGTTTTATGATAGAATACATATCTTTAAATGTTTTTTTACTATCAATTTTTATACCAAATATAACTTGAGGTGGATCTCCTGCCATTATAAATGTACCATTTCCACCAGCCACAGCACCATAAGGAGTTTTCCCTCCTTTCACTTTATTCTTTACATATGCACCATTTGATTCTTCATACCGAAATCCTGTTAAACTAACCATTTTGTTTTTCCTCCTTTAGTAATTGTCTGGTTAAAACTGCTTATTACTGACTTAAAGTTAAGTCTACATAAATTATTATATGCCTTTCTTATAAATTTGTCAATGACAATTCAATAAAATATACAATAAAAATAAGACACAACATTAAATTGTGCCTTATTTAGAAGTTTTAGTATTCTTTTATAAAAGAATACTAATTTCATTATGAAATTAGATCTTTTTCTGCATATTTCATGCAAATCTCTTCAAGTTCATCACCCATAAGAACACCATCAGAAATAAGTCTTTTTACAATTTCTTCAAATAGTTCCCTATTTTCTTCAATGATTTTCTCTGCTCTATGATAGGCATCATTAATTATATCAGAAATCTCTTTGTTAATTTTCAATCTGAGTTCATCTGTTAACAAGAAATCTTTGATATAATTTCCAATCATATAACTCTTGTTTTGTTCTCCTTCAATACTTGATAATCCGAAAGAAAGAACTAACTGCTCAGCCATTGTATTTGCTGATTCCAAATCAGCTTGTGCGCCAGAGCTAAACTCTTTAGTATAAATCGCTTCACCTACACGACCACCTAAGGAAAATGCAATCTCATCAATATAATATTCTTTCGAAAAAGTTAACTGTTTTCCAAAATCTATATATGATGCTGTTAATCCTAAAGCTCCTTCAATCGGTAGAATTGAAACAAACGCATTTTTGAAGTTCTTTATATTTGGCGACATTTTAGATACCAAATAGTGTCCTGCTTCATGATATGCTGTTATCCATTTTTCGGCCTCACTTGTCTTTTTTGCCAATTTGAAATCAATATAGTAATAAGACAAAATATTATTCTTTAATACTTCTTTCTGACCTTTTCTTTTTGCATCAGCCAAAGCAAAATTAATAATATCAAGTGTACTTTCCGGATTTGCAGAACTAGAGCTTGAAAGTTCATATCCTGTTAATACAGCAAATCTTATCATTTTTTCGGAAATTTTTATTTTGTACTCCTTTTTAAGAAGATCAATCTGATCTTTTAAAATTGGATAAATCTCTTCAAGGTCTGGCTCTTCCAACAAAATTGGATTAAGATATTTCATAGATGAGATATCAACAATAAAGTACTTTTCAAAATCATCAAATGAAACTGAACCTATAATCTTTGCATTACATTTTTCTACAAGTAACAAAAAACATTTCATTAAGTCTACATCGCACTTGATATGGATAAGATTATCAATATACAAAATCATGCTATTTCGGTTTTTTTCTATAAATTCAAGTAAAGTGTTTAATACGTATTTATACCGAAACATTGATTGATCTGCTAACTCAAGTAGTTTCATAGTATTAATCTGAAAAACATTGTATCCTGTAAACTGTTTTGGGCATTCTTTTAATGAAATCTGCCTTACAATTTCCATTGCCATTGTAGTTTTTCCGACACCTTGTTCTCCAACAAGAATAGCATTGCATTTTTGTCTTGAACATAAACAAGTCCAAAGTTTTTCAATTTCTTCATCTCGAGCAGACAATTTTTTGCTACTTAAATTTGAAAGAATAGAAATATAGTTTCTTAAGCATCTTGGGATATTAATTTGAGATTCAAACTGTTTTTTTGCAATTTGTATTATTTGCTTCACCTTTTCAATTTCCAAATCAACATTTCTATTTTTTACTTTGAATTTTATTACATCACAATTATCTTTAATTGCTTTTTTTAATATTTCTTGTAATTTTGATAATGAAATGTTAAAGGATACATCTTGTGAGTCTCCAATTCCAGGAATATAAACTGTTACAATTTGATTTCTCCGTTTCATAATAAAACCTCCTTTTGATAGTACATAATTATTTGTGCATATTAAAATTTTACCACAATTTCTAAATTATGTCAACGTAAAAATAGAAGATGAGAGCATCATCTTCTATTTAAATCTTCTAATATAATCATCAATATTCTCCAAAAATTCTTGGTTGTTTTTAGTCTTAACCATCATAGAAATAACTTGTTCTGTAACATCACTAACTGGCATACTATTCATAGCCTTACGTAAAGCAAAAACAGTTTCTTTTTCTTTTGGAGTAAGTAATAAATCTTCACGTCTAGTACCAGATTTATTAATATCAATAGCTGGAAAGATACGTTTTTCAGACAATTTTCTATCAAGATGAACTTCCATATTACCTGTACCCTTAAATTCTTCAAATATTACATCATCCATTCTGCTTCCTGTATCAATTAAAGCTGTTGCTAAAATTGTTAAACTTCCACCATGTTCAATATTTCTGGCAGCACCGAAGAATTTCTTTGGTTTATGTAATGCTGCTGGATCTAAACCTCCAGATAATGTTCTTCCTGATGATGGAATTGTTAAGTTGTATGCTCTTGCAAGTCTTGTTATACTATCTAAAAGAATAACGACATCTTGCCCTTGTTCTACTAATCTTTTTGCTCTTTCAAGTACCATCTCTGCCACTTTTACATGATGTTCTGGTAATTCATCAAATGTTGAATATATTACTTCCCCATCTATAGAACGTTTCATGTCTGTGACTTCTTCTGGTCTTTCATCTATTAATAATACTATTAATTTTTCTTCAGGGTTATTTTTTGATATACTGTTTGCTATTTTCTTTAATAAAGTAGTTTTACCAACTTTTGGTGGAGCAACTATCATTCCTCTTTGACCTTTTCCTATTGGTGACATTAGGTCAATCATTCTCATTGCATATTCTTTACCATCTGTTTCTAATTTGATTCTTTCATCTGGGTATATTGGTGTTAATTCATCGAATCTTTTTCTTCTCGCAGCTTTTTCTGGCGATTCTCCATTAACCTCTCCTACAAATATTAATGATGGGAATTTTTCTCCTTCTTTAAATCTTGATATACCCTTTATTATGTCACCTGTATCTAATTTAAATCTTCTTATTTGAACAACTGATATATATACATCTTTTGGACTTGATAGATAATTTTCTCCTCTTAAAAATCCATAGCCATCAGGTAGTATATCTAATATTCCTTCAACAATTTCATCGCCTTCATTTGTAAGTTTATAACCTGACAATTCTTGATTATTATCTTTGTCATTAGAACCAGATGTATTTGATTTCTTTGTAATATTGTTTAATACCTGATTTAATACTTCAATCAAATCATCTTTTTTTAATTTTGAAATGTTTTTTATATTATTTTCTTTTGCTAAATCTTTTAATTCACTTAATGTTTTTTCTTCTAAATTTATCATTGTTCCTCCTATAATATTAAAAATTACATTCATGTATATTATTTTTGTTTTTTAAAATTTTAATTTTTTTGTGGGATTTTTTTCGAATTAAATAAAATACATTAATATTATAACACAAATTTCCAAAAAAAGGAAGGCTTTTTTAAAAAAAGAAAAAGCGCTATGTGCGCTATATGTTACATTCCTTTATCAACGTAAACTTTTTCGTTTGGATAATACATTTCTAACTTTTCTCTAGCCATTTGTTCTATAAATTCTTTAGAGTCTACATTTTCTTTTTCACTAACTAGTTCATTATTATATGTTTGTTGTTCTTCTATCTTGCTTGCAAGTTCTTTACTATTTTCGCTATATTGGTTTAGCACTTTTTGTTGGTTTGCTAAAGTAAATATTGCATATACTAATACTAATATTGTTAATAATCTTTTATACAATTTTTTCTTTTTCATAAGTTTCTCTCCAGTCTAAATAATGTATAATATATATTTCTACTTTTTTT
>CAYQBQ010000099.1:0-4121 GCA_964415805.1 uncultured Clostridium sp. | reverse complement strand
GAAGCACTCAAATACATAGATGAGCATGGAGTGCCTTGGCATAATGAGAGCACTGTATATGTTTTGGTTGCGGATGGAAAGAAGTATCCGCCAAAGTACGTAATTGCTGTTGCTAATCACATGGCAAATGGCAAAGAAATATCAACCCAAGGGTACAATGCGGTAGAGGCAAAATCTTATCTTGAGAGTCGGGGGTATACGATTGAAATGAAGCAGGAAAAATATGAGCTTACAATAACGGCCGATTCTGTGGTATCTACGGATGAAAGATTTACCATGGATAATCTCGGCTTAGGAGATAATTATAAGCCGATTGATGCCTATTTCATGAAGGGCGGAGAAGAAATTATTCGCAGAAATAGAAACAAGGGCGAACTAAAAATATCGAATCAAACATTACCAAGGATTGCGTGTCAGATTTTTGAAAAGCAGTTAGCATCATTGTCTGATGAAGATAAAAAGAATTTTCCTGTTTGCCAATATACACCTGACTCGGATGTTATTCGAGGAATATTTGCTACTGAAGCGGAATTTAAAAAATATAAGAATACTATGGAGAATTCTACCTATAAGCGTGAGAATGGCCCTCAGTTTGTAATCTATTCTTGGAATGTCTTCTCTACCCTTGTATTTGCAAAAGAATGTCTAAAGCGTTTTGGAGAGCCAGGAGATAAATTTATTCTGATATATAGGGATAAAACAGATCAGGAGCTTAATCAGAATAAAACAGAACAGGTTATTGATGAGGATGTTAATAAGACCACCAAAGAAAGCAACAATCCTTATTCTAAGCTGCTTTTAGAGTCAAAGAATATCATCTTTAGAGGTGCACCCGGAACTGGTAAGTCGTATCTAGCCAAGTCAATTGCAGCAGATATTGTCAGCAATGGGTACACTGACAGATACTCAGATCTTACAGATGAGCAGAGACAGCAGGTGGAATTTGTACAGTTCCATCCAAGTTATGACTACTCGGATTTTGTTGAAGGATTACGTCCTAAGATGAATGACGATGGTAGCATGGGCTTTGAACTGCAGGATGGAATTTTTAAGAAGTTTGTTGACAGAGCAAGGAAAAACTTTGAAGATTCGCAGAAATCAAAGGAGTTAAGGGAACAGGAAGTATCTGCTAAAGCTATTATGGCAAACTTCTTTGCTAATATAGAGTTTGGTGAAGATAAGTTCAAAACTATCAAGGGTAGTGAATTTACTATCACGAATGTTGATGAAAACCATATTTATATTTCTATTCCAGGTAATGATTCGGTGAATAAGTTGAGCCTCAACATAGAAGAGGTTCAAAAAATGCTTGAATCAGGTGCTACTTTTGAGAAAGTAAGCGATATAACAAGTTTCTTTGGAAAGCAGTTTGCAACACAGGGGTATTCTTATGACTTTGCGCTCTATAAGGCAATTAAAGAGACCGAGAATAGTTTTACAAAGACAACTGTTGAACCAGAGGAATTAAAGAAATATATATTTATCATAGATGAGATTAACCGTGGAGAAATCTCCAAGATATTAGGCGAGTTATTCTTTTCAATTGATCCTGGCTATAGAGGCAAAGAGGGGATGGTCGCAACACAGTATTCCAATATGCATGCAAACCCGGATGAGAAGTTTTATATACCTGAGAACGTTTATATCATCGGAACTATGAATGATATTGATAGATCTGTTGATACATTTGATTTTGCAATGCGTAGACGGTTCCGTTTTGTAGAGATTAAAGCTGAAGATACTCAGGATATGCTTGAATCACTGGAAAATGAGGAGTTAAAGAACGAGGCGGTTCAGCGTATGGATAGTTTGAATGCTGAGATCGTTAAGGTTGAAGACTTAAATGAGAACTATCAGATCGGTGCTTCATACTTCTTAAAGCTTAAGACACTTGGATTTAATGAACTTTGGACAGATTACTTGAAACCACTTTTGCAGGATTACGTTCGTGGTTTATATGATGAGGCGGGTATTATGAAGAGATTTGCCAAAGCTTATGGTTATGAGGAGCCAAGTGAAGGTGATGAAAATGAAGCAGCTCAAGATTAAGGACAATCAATATAATTTAAAATCTGAGTTTGCTGATGTAGATGGTATTACTGATGCAGTTGCTGATAAAACATTCGAGCAACTGGAGCGTGATGGCATCTTTGTGTTTCCGGAGGTAATAAAGGATGCTGATGATATTTCCAGGAAACAGATGATTCTCCAAAGCTATAATGACATGTACGTTTCCGGGAATGTTATGGGCTTTCTTGGAGTGGGTAATCAGCGTCTTGTCATCGAATCGAGGTTTAGCTCTGGGAACGAAGATTATCTGTTTCAATATCTGCTAAATAGGGTTATGGAATTTCCTAATCTTGTAGATCTTGAAACTGAAGCTAAACAGGATAGTGGAATGTTTAATCTGTTGGTGTTCCTGTTTCCATATTACTTAAAGAAAGCTGCTCGGAAGGGTGCGTTTAAGACATATATTCGCAGAGAATACAATGATGGAAATGTTAAAGGCACTATAGATGTGGCTCGGCATATACGTAAGAATACACCGTTTGTTGGAAATATCGCATACAGTCAGCGTGAGTATTCTTACGACAATTATTTGATGGAGCTTGTAAGACATACGGTTGAGTATATTAAGGCCAAACCTTATGGAAGCAGACTTTTAAAGAGTGCTAATGATGAAGTAAAGCTTGTTGTGGATTCGACACCAGCATATAGACCGGCCGATCGAAGAGATATTATTGAAGATAATAAGAAGAATATTATAAGACATGCATATTATCATGAATACCGTAATTTACAGCGCCTTTGTATTTTGATTTTACAGAATGAAAAGCAACAGATGGGTTACGGTAAGCGAAAAGTCTACGGAATCTTGTTTGATGGCGCTTGGCTGTGGGAAGAATATGTGAATTCTCTCGTGGAGGATTATTTTTATCATCCAATGAATAAGGCTGGCAAAGATAAGCAGTGGCTCTTTGGTGGCAACAACGGTCTTATTTATCCAGACTTCATTGGAAAAGACGATGAAAACCGTGTTATTGCAGATGCGAAGTATAAGCCAATAGGAAATATTGGTAATCAGGATTATCTGCAGGTATTGGCGTACATGTTTAGATTTGATGCTAAGAGGGCATTTTACTTTTACCCAGAGGCATCCGACCAGAATGATAAAGAATTATGGCTTAATAAGGGGTCGTCTTTTGAGGATAATGTTTCTGCCAGGGATGATGTATGCCTTATAAAGCATGGACTTAGAATACCTCATGATGTGAGTGATTATAAGGATTTTGAAGAGCAAATAGGTATGAGCGAAGTAACCTTCTTAGAAATATTGCGAAAATGCCGGTGACAGGTACTGTTAATGAAATCGACCTGGACGACGGAGTAAAGCACAACTATGCGATATTCCAGGATGTCCTGGCGAAGATTAAGTAAGGATGAGAAAAAATATATGACGTACACAGACAATATTCAGGAACTTCTGGAAGAAAAAGAAGGCGAACAGACGCAGTTTAAAGAGGCCAAAAACCACTTCGATTTTGGCGACGCAGCCAAATGCTGCTGCGCCCTGGCAAATAATGGTGGCGGTAAGCTTGTCTTTGGTATTACAGATAAGAGACCTTGCAGTGTGGTTGGGAGCAAGGCATTCGAGCAACCGGAGCGCACGCGTATGGGGCTTATTGACAAACTGAAGATTAATATAGACTTTCAGATTCTTTATGATGTGAACGACAAAAGAGTACTGGTCTTCTATGTAAATAGCCGTCCGATAGGACTGCCGGTTCAATACGATGGAGTAGCTTGGGTCTATGAAGGCGATACTCTAAAACCTATGTCTGAGAGTATGTGCCGTAGGATATATGAGGAATCGGGTGAAGATTTCTCTGCGACGATATGCTCCGGTGCGACAGTTGATGACCTGGATGAAACAGCTATTGAGAACTTCAGGGGTAAGTGGATCCAGAAGAGCGGAAAGAAGCAGCTTGCGACACTTTCAAATGAGCAGCTTCTTCATGATTGCGGAGCAATTACGGATCAGGGTGTGACATATGCTGCGTTAATACTTTTTGGAAAACATGATGCAATAGTCAGGTATATCCCGCAGGCTGAGATCATTT
>CAYQBQ010000098.1:0-4143 GCA_964415805.1 uncultured Clostridium sp. | reverse complement strand
GTTTCGCCATGAGCCATCATTCCGGTCATAATGAGCCACTTGTTTTATAATAGAATTATTTCTAATCTAATTCCTTAATAATTCAGCATATCTGTGGTGGCATAGGTAAGTAATCCCTGATAAGCAGGAGGTATGCTATGAATGAGCAGTTGCTGAAAATGAATGGCTTATCGGTGGAAATTCTGGATGTGTTGTCATTTGAGTCACATCAGTAGACCAACAGCGTATGGCGAGTATGCACCGTATCACTTTGTGGATACAGAGCAAGAGTTTCATACTATTGTAAAAGGGCTTCGCCCATAAAAATAATTCCGTGTGTGAAACACAGGCCAGTAGTTTGCAAAGCAATTGTTGATTGCTTGGAGGAGCTGACCTCGCAACATAATATGGATGTTTTTTGACAGAAAATTGTAAAATTTAGCACTAAATATGACGTTGAATTTAGTACATACAAGAATTATAAAAAGTTAAAAAACTTGTTCGAGTGTATTTGCAAATTTTAATTCATGCTACAATATCGATATTAAAAAAATAGATATTGAAAGAACGAACGTTCTGGTGTATTATAAAAAACAGATAGGTGTATATTTAGAAAATGCATTATATTATTTTGAACGAAGGCTTCAAATTGGTTGAGAGTACTAGTATAAACGTTTTTAATTAACTCGACTAAATAATTATTCTATGATATAATCTCCTTATAAGTTCATATGGAGGAGATTGTTATGGGTAAAAAGGCAAATGTATTAACACTGACACCGGAAGAACGCGATTATCTGGAAACGCAAACCAGATCGCGTACTATTCAAGCTCAAACGGTATGCAGAGCAAGAATTCTTCTGCTTAAAGCGGAAGGTGAATCTATTGATTCAATAGCCGATAAAGTTGGAATCAATAGATGCAGTGTTATGTTGTGCCTAAAAAAGTTTAAAGAGGGCGGTGTGGAAAATGCCCTGTTTGATGCACCCGGTCGCGGTCGCAATGCTGAGATTACTGATGATGAAAAAGCATGGATCATAAACATTGCTTGCCAAAAACCCGTGAACTTTGGATATTCATCAGAAGTTTGGACACGTGCTCTTCTTACAAAACACATAAATAAATTTGCAGAAGAAGCTGGTCATATAAGGCTTTCTACCATAAGCCAATCAAAGGTTCGTACGATTCTTGAAGAGGCAGATATCAAGCCTAACAAGATAACATATTATTGTGAAAACCGTGACCCCGACTTTGACCAGAAGATGCATAATGTACTTTTGGTGTACAAGCAGCTGTCAATGCAGTTTGACAAAGATGGTAAGTTACTCCCGTTTGAGGGAGATGAACAAATAGTTCATGTTCTCTCATACGATGAAAAACCGGGAATACAGGCAACTGCAAATATTTCCGATGATCTTCCGCCTGACGAAAGACACAAAACAATCAGCCGTGATTATGAATACAAACGTTTAGGAACGGTTTCCTTACTTGCGGGAATTGATCTTCAGACAGGAGAAGCAATCCCACTTGTAAGAGATCGACATGCCAGTAAGGAATACATTGAGTTCTTAAAACTGCTTGATTCTAAATACCCCAAAGGTGACAAAATCCGTATAGTATTGGATAATCTCAAGGTGCATACTTCCGAAGAGACAAGAAAATATCTTGCAAAAGTTCCCGGAAGATTTGAATTTGTATTTACTCCAAAACACGGTTCTTGGTTGAACCTTGTCGAAGGATTCTTTAGTAAACTTACTCGCCAGTCCTTAAAGGGAATAAGGGTAAAAACGAAAGAGGAACTGGTTGAACGAATATATAAATACTTTGAAGAGATCAATGCAGATCCTGTTATCTATCACTGGAAATATAAACTTGAAGAGATAGATCCAGAGGAAGAAGTACAGGTTGAAACATTACCTCTCAAAAAGTCGAGTTAATTAAAAACAGCTATACTAGTTGGTTCTGCCAGAAATACACTCCAACACTCACTCCAACAAAAGGCGCATGGTATAACCCATGCGCCTTCCACTTTTTTATATATTTTATTCGCCAAGTCCACTTTCAATCAGGTCAACCAATGTCTTTAAGTCGGCCTCTTCATTTTCTCCATCACTGTGAACTTCCACTTCCGTTCCACATTTGATTCCAGCCGCCATAATGTTTAAAATACTTTTT
Organism: uncultured Clostridium sp.; assembly: GCA_964415805.1. Taxonomy (GTDB): domain Bacteria; phylum Bacillota; class Clostridia; order TANB77; family CAG-508; genus CAG-269. The sequence continues at coordinate 1,989 of CAYQBQ010000098.1, read as the reverse complement.
ACTGTGACCGTGCGGTCTCCCACAACCATTGTAACATCGGATTTGCATTTTCCTGCCTCTTTTGCCAATACACCTGCTGGTCTTGCGTGAAGACCTGACGCATTCTTTATAACAATTTTCTGTGATACCATAGTGTTCTCCTCCTGTATGTTCAAACTTTTTCTTTCGTTCTTTTATTAGATTTCTACCCCGAAATGCTCAAACAAAATTTTCTCTGCCTTCGCACTCCACATACCGCGGTTCTCTTTGCATGCTGCATCAAGTTTTGCAAACAATGGGTCTGTTTTTCCAAGTTCCTCGAAATCATCAATTGCAGTAAGCGGCATATCAAACTGTGTATAGGTCAGTTTCTTTCCACCCGGAATCTTTGGTAAGTTCAATGTCGTATCGATGATACTGTTGATTCCTCCAACATACCATAACGGCCGGCTCGATCTTTCCGGCTGCTGCAAGCTTATTTGCCTCGATGAGATCATCATTATTTCCGCCGGTTGTACCTAAAATATGGGTACTTGTATAGTGCGAATTGTAAAGGTTGATTTCTGCCTTAAACTGATTATCTGTCGGTCCTGCAAAGAAGTTCATGCAGCCGTCGAATGCAAGAAGGCGATCTCCCAGCTCTGCGACCTGCTTGTTTGGAACATATACAAATACATCATCATAGCCATGTCCTTCGGTCAGTGCCATCAATCCCTCATATTCGTCATCCATCGCTGCGGTATTTGCATAGATCAGCTCTACACCGTTTGCTGCTGCCTGCTCCGGTGTGATCATTTTCTTTGCACGTGCGATACGATCATCACTGATATCGGTAACAACGATGCGCTTTGGTCGATTCTCGAACTGGATACCGTAACTTACCGCACCTAAGCCCATCGGTCCGCATCCACCCATAATCAGGATATTTCCGCCTTCTTTTGTTCCCATGGTATGCTCATAATTTTTCTTGTTTGTGTGGTAATTTGCATGATATCCACCGATAATGCAGCTCATTGGCTCCCCAAGAGATGCTTCAAAGAAACTGTCTCCATCATAGTTCATCAGACATCCAAGCTCCATAACTTCGTGTGGGATAATGCAGTAAGTACATGCGCCGCCAAAGTACTCATAAGAATATCCCGGAGATGCAAGACTTCCCTTGTAATTTAATGCCGGCTGCTGTGCAAATCGCTGGCCCGGCTTGAACTGATCCTGCCATTTTGCACCTACTTTTACAATTACACCGGCAAATTCGTGTCCGATAATAATCGGATTTGTGTCAATATTCTGTGGTGCTCTCTTATGCTTTTTGCCCTGCTCCACCAGTTTATAGGTTGACATGCAGATACTGTCACTCATGATCTTTACGAGGATCTCATCATCCTTAATCTCTGGTAATTCAAACTCCTCTAATCTTAAATCTCTTGTTCCATACATTCTGACTGCTTTTGTTTTCATAGTATTTATCCTCCATTATTTTCATGTGTTATATGTTTTAAAACATTTTATCTACTGAATTTCTTCCATGACTACAGAACCGATCAGTTCATCGACCACTTCTCTTGTTGGTGGTTTGGTTCCGATGGTTGTAACTGCTCCAGCTGAAACTGCCATGCAAAGTTTCACGGTTTCTGTGGCATCAAGTTTGTTATCCCATGCGTAGGACAACGCTGCTACCATGGCATCTCCCGCTCCGACGGTGGAATGCGCTTTTACGCGAAGTCCCGGACAATGTACCTGCAGATTCGGGCGAAGGAACATTGCTCCGCTTTTTCCCATGGACACGACCACACTCTCGATGCCGGACTCCATAAGTTTCTTTGCAATCAGCAAAAGCTCCTGCTCACTTGCCACATAATCCATTCCCGCATATTGTTCTAACTCTACACGGTTCGGTTTAATAATGTCCGGTCCTGCTGCCAGTGCCTGTGTGAAAAGTGCGCCATCTGCATCCAACAGAACTTTTGCGCCTTTTTTATGTACCATCTCGATGATGCGCTTGTAGATGTC
>CAYQBQ010000097.1:0-4180 GCA_964415805.1 uncultured Clostridium sp. | reverse complement strand
CAGTAGTAGATGGTACTGTAAAATTTGAAAGAAAAGGTAGAGACAAAAAACAAGTAAGTGTTTACCCAGTAGAAGCATAATTTATAAATATTTGGTTATTTAAATAACCAAATATTTTTTTTGAAAAAATCATAAAAAACCATTTACTTTTATACAAATTTTGTATAAAATATATCTAATTGAGAAAAAAGTCATAAACAGAAGAAAAATGTCAAAAAAGTGAAAGGAAGAAAAGCTAATGAAAATTTTAATGTTAACGTGGGAATATCCACCAAGAGTAGTTGGAGGTATATCAAGAGTTGTACATGACTTATCAAGAACTTTAATTAAAGATGGTCATGAAGTAACTGTTGTTACATACAAAGAAGGAAATGCACCAGAATTCGAAGACGACAAGGGTGTAAAAGTCTATAGAGTTGAAAATTACATGATTAATCCAAATAATTTTATAGATTGGATAATGCAAATGAATTTTAATATGATTGCAAAAGCAAATGAAATAATTGCAAAAGAAGGAAAATTTGATGTAATACACGCACATGACTGGCTAGTAGCATATGCCGCAAAAACATTAAAAAATTCATACAACATTCCAATAGTATCAACAATACATGCAACAGAAGCTGGAAGAAATAGTGGAATACATGATGAAACACAAAGATATATAAATGATACAGAATGGATGTTGACATATGAGTCTTCAGAAGTAATAGTAAATAGTAATTATATGAAAAATGAATTACAAAGATTATTTGGATTACCATATGACAAAATAAACGTAATACCAAATGGTGTAAATATGAATTTATACAATGGAATAGAAAGAGATTACAACTTCAGAAGAAAATTTGCAATGGATAATGAAAAAATTATATTGTTTATGGGAAGGTTAGTATACGAAAAGGGAATACAACATTTAATTGCGGCTATGCCTAAAATATTAGAAGGATATCATGATGCCAAACTTGTAATTTGTGGAAAAGGTGGAATGATAGACGAACTAAAAGCACAAGTAAATGCATTAGGAATATCAGAAAAAGTATATTTTGCAGGATATATGAATGGAAAAGATGTACAAAAAATGTACAAAGCAGCAGATATATCAGTATTTCCAAGTACATATGAACCATTTGGAATAGTTGCACTAGAAGCAATGCTTTCAGAAAATCCAATAGTAGTATCAGATATAGGTGGATTAAATGAAATAGTACAACATAAAGAAAATGGAATGAAAACATATTGTGGAAATTCAAATTCAATAGCAGATGCAATATTGGAACTATTATATGATCATAAATTATGTGCTGAAATAACTAGAAAAGCAAAAAATAAAGTCAGAAATGAATATAATTGGAACAAAATATCACAAGATACACATTTTGCATATCAAAAAGCAATATGTCAATCAATGGCAGAAAAACAAAAAAGAGAACTTGAACAAGAAAGAGCAAAGAAAACAAAAAAAGCAAAGAATACAGAAAAAGAAATTACAAATTTATTGGATTTCAAAAAAAGACATGCATATGCATAGATGCAAAGCAGAAATCGAACGAAAGAATTGTTCAATTTCTGCTCTTTTTAAATTCTAGTAATAGTATAAAATAATATTTTTAATTAAAAAATATAGAAAAATTTCAAAAAATTCTACAAATTTAGCATAAAAATGGTGTATAATTAAGATAGTTCAAAAGGGCCACCCCATTTGAACTAAAGGAGGAAAACATGGAAGAATTTAAATCAGGATTTGTAACAATAATAGGAAGAACAAATGTAGGAAAATCAACATTAATAAATTTGTTAGTAGGAGAAAAAGTTGCAGCAATAGCAAATAAAGTTCAAACTACAAGAACAGCAATAAAAGGAATAGTAAATAGAGAAAATTCACAGATTATATTTACAGACACACCTGGTATACACAAACCAAAACATAAACTAAATGAAACAATGGTAGAAACATCATTTGCAACAATTCCAGATTCAGATATCATATTATTTATAATAGAGGCTACAAGTGAAGATATCGGAAAAGGAGATAGAATCATATTAGATAAAATTAAAGAATCAAAAAGAAAAACAATTTTAATAATTAATAAAATTGATATGGTAAAAAGAGAAAAATTATTAAATCTAATAGATATATATAGCAAGGAATATAATTTTGAAGCCGTTATTCCAATATCAGCTTATCAAGAAAAATACAGAGATATCATATTAAATGAAATAGAGAAGAACTTAAAACCTGGTCCAGCATATTATGATATAGAAGAATATACTGACCAAACATTAAGACAATTAGCAGAAGAAACTATACGTGAAAAAGCATTAAAACTATTACAAGATGAAGTACCACATGGTATTTATGTTGAAGTTGAAAAAATGAATTTAAGAAAAAACAAGCAACAAGAAGATATATATGATATAGAAGCTACAATTTATTGTTTAAGAGATTCTCATAAGGGTATAATAATTGGAAAGAATGGTGAAATGTTAAAGAGAATAGGAAGGGCTGCAAGAATTGATATGGAACAAAACTTTGGATTTAAAGTAAATTTAAAAACATGGGTTAAAGTAAAACAAGATTGGTTAGACAATGATTCTATTGTTAACAAATTTAAATTAAAGTAATAGTATAAAATTATGAAAAATGCAAAAGATAAATTAAAGGTAAAACTTTAAGAATGGAGATGAAGAGCATGATTAAAAAAATTGCATGGGATACATTTAAAAATACAGGAGATATAAATACTTTCTTAGAATATAAAGAAATAGATAATCTTGAAAGAGGAATACAAGAGATACAAGACATACAAAAGATTACTAATGTGAATGTTCAAAATGTTGACAACCAAAGATAGAAAATATAAAATCATAACATAAACTAGAAAATTAAAAGGAAATAACAAAATGGCAAATATAAAATTAAATGGAATAGTAATTGCAGAAAATAATATGGGGGATTATGATAAAATGCTTACAATATTAACACCCAATTATGGAAAGATATCTTGTGTAGCCAAAGGAGCACGAAGACAACAAAGTGCTCTTTTAGCAGGTACACAATTATTTTGCTTTGGAGAATATTTAATGTATAAAGGAACTAATACATTTCATATAAATTCATGTGAGACTATAGAAATTTTTTATAATTTACGAACTGATTTGGACAAGTTGAAGTATGCTATACATATAAATAAAATAATACAAGATGTAACAGGAGAGAACGAAAATTGTTACAAAATTTTACAATTATTTTTAAATACATTGTATACAATATCTGAAACAGATAGAGATAAAGACTTTGTGCTGGGGGTGTTTAAACTTAGACTCTTATGCATCTTGGGCTTTACACCAAGAGTTTTAAAATGTACAAGTTGTAATGAAAAGGAAAAACTAAACAAATTTAGTATAAAGGACAATGGATTTAAATGTGAAGCATGTGGAAAACAAGATAAATCAGCTATTGATATGAGTGAAAGTACTAAAAGTGCGATTTTATATACTATTTCTGCACCACCAAAAAAAATATTTTCATTTAATTTGAAAGATGAAAGTTTAAAAGAATTTGAGTTGATAACTAAGATTTATTTTAATGAAAAAATGGAGAAAGAATACAAGTTAGAAGATTTGTTTTAAAAAATGCTTGCAAAAAATAATAATAAAATATATAATAAGATTAGGCAAAAGTAAAAAAGAAGGGAGAGATTTTTATGAAAATAAAAATTATAGGAAAAGAACTAAAGATAACAGAAGCAATAAACGATTATGTTGAAAAAAAATTAGACAGAATCGACAAATATTTTGAAGATGCCGAAGCAGACGTTACTTTAAAAGCAGAAAAAAATGTACAAACAGCTGAAATTTGCGTATTAGCAAATGGAGAAAAATTTAGAGCTGTAACAGAAGATAAGGATATGTATGCATCTATTGATAAAGATATAGACATATTAGAAGGACAAATAAGAAAATCAAAAACTAAAAAAGAAAAAATGATGAAAGATGCAAGCATTAAAACAATGGAAGTTGAAAAAGATCATGTTGCAGAAATAGCAAATGAGATTATAAATACTTCATATTATGAAATAAAACCAATTACTCCAGAAGATGCAGTTTTGGAATTACAAGCTCATCCAACACATAATTTCTTAGCATTTATTAATGTTGAAACAGGAAAAGTAAATGT
>CAYQBQ010000096.1:0-4259 GCA_964415805.1 uncultured Clostridium sp. | reverse complement strand
GAATTCTGATACTCCTATCAAAAAATACGAGTATCTTATTTGAAAATACGAGTATCTTATTAAACAATACGAGTATCTTATTAAACAATACGAGTATCGGATTTTTCGTTCCGATGCTCGTATTTATAAATAGTATAGTCTTATTGATGAAGAAGTGGGGCAAACCTTTATCTAGCTTGGTGGAAGGTTATCATCTGGATTTGGTTCATGTGACTGCTCTTCACCAGGTTGTTGAGAAACATTTATGATAATAGTACTAACACCAACACCATTAATGACAATTTCACCAGACCGTTTTGCTGTTGTTGGATTTAAATCAACTGTTACGGAAATAGTTGCATTTCCTTTTCCCATAGTTGTCGACAAAGAGCACCAATCAGGATATGTTATAGTCCAATCCGTATTACTGGTTATAATGAAGCTCTGGATTCCACCATTCTTATCATAGTTCAAAGTTTGTTTATCGACAGTCAAAGTCATTGTCTGCTGTACATACTTCTGGGTGACCGTCACCTTTCTTGCAGGAAGAGAACCGCCTTGAACTGTTAATACAGCCGTTCTGACAACATCTGTCGAATTGGAAGAAGCAGAAACTGACACTTTCTGACTATTCGTTCCACTCATTGGACTGACTGTTAACCAATCACAATCATTATCCTTTGTTATAGTCCAACTGCAATTTGAAGAAACCGTTATCTCTGTAGTTTGACCTTCAGGTAATAATTCCAGATTAGGAGTCACACTCAAATAGTCTTTGTTGATTTCTGGTGTACTACCACCCCCATCACCACCTCCACCTCCACAAGCTATGGTGATTAGAACAACTGTAAGAAATATTAAATACTTTTTCATCATAACTAACTTATTAGAAGAAATACATTAGTCCTATGTTCAAATTGAAGCCTTCCGTCCAACTCTTGAAAGTTTTGTCATAATCGGCAATCATCTTGCAGTTATTATTTTTATAAACCCCAAAGTCGTATTCTGGGGTGATATGTAACTTAAAACGGTCATTAAAAGAAGCTACCAAACGGATGGCTCCAATAACTGAGATGGAATTAGCTGATCCATAGTCGCCGTCTCCACTTACAACTTCTTTGCCATTATAAATATTGTATGCACCACCGACCTGTGGCATGACGCTGAAGAAATCAGTCACTTTAATATCATAGCCATACCTCAGCTGAATTCTGATGGCACTATAGTTATAAGCCGTATTAATATTTGAATTGGAATCATAGAAATACAAGTCATCCGTTTTGTTTATTCCAAAGACAGCTCCCAGTTCGATATTGTGGTGATTGATGTCAAAGCCTAAAGCAACGGAAGGACCAGATATCGATACAATATTATACCCTGCCCCAACATAAACATTATGTTCCTTGTTTGCTTTATTACGTCTCAGGGCTTCCTCTGTAATAGAGATGTCTGCATCATAGGTTACTTTAGACTCTATCACTACAGGAATCTCATATCCTATCAACGGCATCCATTTCTTGTGCCTAACATTCAATCGCTTGGTTCCCTTGGGGACATACATCCGAATCTCTCCTGGTAGGATTTCCTGTTTCATCATTCCCAGATTAGGCTCGATGATATAATCCGGGTTCCTAACAAAGAAACGAATCACAGCACAAGCCTCTCCGGCATTGTCATAGATTGGGTTGGCTCTAGCTATCAAACTTGTGTGGTTTTGTTCAAAGCGAGTAATCTGAATATCCTGCGCCTTTAAATTTGCAGCCGCACTTATTAGCAGCATCATCATCATGATCTTTTTCATAATAGTATCTATTTTTTAATGTATTTATTTCCATTTATAATATACACACCATTCTTCAGCACTTGAATCCTTTGCCCTTGCAGGTTATACACAGGCTGATTGTCAAAGTCATCTGGCACCTGTATTTGGCGGATGTCTGTTGCCATTCCTTCGAAGATATCAATGAACATCCTGCTGTTAGAGGTTGATGTCATATATGCCTCAAAAGGATGGATATGACGCATATTCAATACAAAGCGGCTACCCTCTGTCATACCACTATTATTCACAGTATAATCATTGACTGCATTCAGTGCATAGAAACCCTCATTAGCATCTCTAGAAGCAAAGTTCGGTACGAATGTTCTGTCTTGGAAATTCGCCGTCTTCATATCCTCCGTTTTTCCAATGGTAACACTTGAAGCTGAAAAGGTTACAGTGCCATTCAGTTTCCATTGTTCATCATATTGCGGATTGTTGGGCAAACTGATAATATAAGGTGTATAAGCCTTAATACCGGCAGCCTCAACGAAGCCACTACCCGTCAGTTCATATAACCAGAATGGCTTTGTGGTATCACCACTCTTCCAGATAGCAAACGGAACAATATTACCTTTAGAAACATGAGTATAAGTCTGCACATCGAAAGGCAAAGAAATAGTCTCCCATCCTCTTGACTCTCCCAACCCTGTCATCATGTTGTAGTTATGAGTATAGCTAATTTTTTGAGCAGTGAATGCCTGTGGACAATAGAAATCATTTTCACTTGCTGCATCTACCAAAATAATATTGCTTGCAATTCCATTTACTATGACGTTCTTAATCGAAGTAGGTGCATATTGTTCATCAGTCACATAAAGTAACAGGTTAGGATTGTTGACCTCTGCCGTGAATGGAACTGAAGGGTTCCAGATAATTGCGGCAAGTTCCGCATTATTCACTAAAGCACTATTATCTATTTCTGTAATAGTCCATTTTATACCATTCTGTGTTATAGAGGCAGGAACAGTCAACACCTGTCCAATATTTCCTCCTGCCAGTTTGACGGTTTTCTGACTTTGAGAAATAACCGTATAATTGATGCCTTCCACCGTCAATGCATTCACGTCCTCAACAAAAGTCACCTCTACAGACGTATTAGCAGTCATACTTTCAATAAAGTATCGATTTCCTGTAATTGCAGATGTCACGTCACTACCATTCACCTTCACACTATTGACACTATTACCATTATCAGGACTGAACGTAATAGTTACACTTACCCCTTCATTCACCATATACTGTTTTGACTGGTTCTTGATAGTCACATTATTATAATAGATATTGCCATTTCCTGATGCTTTAATTGTGAGAGTAAAAGTAGTTATGGGAATCTCCTCAAACTCCACCTCTACCGTTGTATTAGCATGAATACTACTAACAATATATTGGTTGTTACTAATATTAGAAGTGACATTTTGATTATTCACTAATACGTGTTTAATACGATAACCGTTTTCTGGCGTAATGGTCATAGCGGCATACGAGCCATCAATGACAGTAAACGATTGTGTCTGATTCTTCAATGTCACATTACCATACATTACAGTACCATTGCCAATAGCTTTGATTGACAAAGAATAAGTAGTTGGAGGTATTGCCTCAAATACAACCTCCATGCTCGTGTTTTCTGTTATACTACTTATGACATATCTGTTATTGGACACAGCACCTGTAACGTCAACGTTATTCACTTTCACATTCGCAACCCGATAACCTTCATCTGGTACTAAAGATATTTGTGCAGACGTTCCTCCTGTTACTGTAAAAGTACTCGTTTTCTCTCTTACAGTCGTACTACTATATAATGCATAACCACTGCCAGAAGATTTAATACTCAAAGTGTAGGTCGTTGGAGGGATTGCCTCGAATGCTACCTCTACTGATGTGTTAGCGGAGATACTACTGATAGTATACTGATTATTCGTAATATCTGAGGTCACGTCCGTACCATTCACCTTCACACTGGCTATGCGATAACCTGCGTCTGGAGTAAATGATAAAGTTGCTGATTTACCATACTCAACTTCAAATGATTTGGTCTGATTCTTTATCGTAGATGTACTATACGATACACTTCCATTACCAGATGTCGTAATAGACAAGCTATATTTTATTATATAAAACCTGACATTAACATTAGCATCGTTCTGTATGCCATACACTTTATATTTATTTTCCCCCCCAGACAATCCTCCATAAGCTTCCTCTGCAGTACTAGATATTAAATATGAATAGCCTTCGTCTGGTAAAACTTCAAAATTAAACTCACTTCCTTCTTCGAATCGAAAGGTTTTGGTTTCATTTCTTACTTCAACATTTTCAGGACATATAATCTTTCCATTGCCTGAAGCTATCACATACAAAGCGTAAGTAGTTGGAGGAATTGCCTCGAACGCCACTTCAACTGAAGTATTAGCCGAGATACTACTGATAGTATACTGATTATTAGTGACACTTG
>CAYQBQ010000095.1:0-4260 GCA_964415805.1 uncultured Clostridium sp. | reverse complement strand
GGTTGTGTCGGACGCCAACGGCAATATGCAGCTGATGCCACGCTTCGACCATACAAAGCGCATCGATACCGATAAGGCATCACCTTACTACACGACGCTGAAAGATCCTGTTGATCATGATTTGGCGAGTGTTGATAACAACAATTCAATGGGTCCCCAGACCACCTTCCTGGTGCGTCCGCAGGTGCAGAAATACATTATTACAGACAACGATGGTCGTGAGGCGCTACGCTACAAGAGGGCAGGAGAGTATTATCCCACCATCACCGAACACTTCAAGAGCCCGATTGCGAAGGACTTCACCTACTATTCTGGATTGGCGGAACACGGAGATGTGACCGGCAGTTCTGAAACTGAGTGGGAACGGGAAGCGGCAGAGTTTAAGAGGACCGCTACGACAGAAGCGTTAATGAACACCCGGATAAACCTGCTGCCTACGAGTGGTACCTATTATTACCAGATAGGTACCCGAGGTAGTTTTACTTACAAGAAAGTTGAGGTGACGAAGGGTTTAGAGGAACAGAAGATTGATGGTTCGTTTGCCGCAGCGGGAGTGAATGGCGATAATCCTACCATTTATGTGCGCTACAAATACGATGAGGGAATTGACTCCGACGGAGATAACATCTTAGGAGGTAAGTGGTTTACTGTCAAGTTGGCTGATAAGGATTTGCAGGCAGATGGCACCATCGTCTACGAGAACGGTTCTACACAAGGCACCGGAGTGAACCTCTATACCGGCACCAAACCGGGCACTATTAACAAGGATGCAAAGGTGTGGCAGTGGAAGTTCCTTGCAGTACTTGCAGACCCGAGTTCCGACTATTATGAAGAGCCGGACCCCTATGCTGTGCGTATTTATAATCGGAATGCCAATTACACCACAAACCCGTCGCTGAATCCCAGCCCGATGAATATAGGCATTAAGGTGCCTAATGAATCGAGTGGTGCAGACCGCTTTGCCTTGCTTGCTCACCCCGGCGGTGGTTATGCCTTGGCGGTAGATGGTTTGGGGACATATTCCTATTCGTTCCTTAATGGAGCCGACATGACCGCTCCAGATGACGTAAGCCATGTGGCGGCTACGACTGAAACGGAATCCGGTTTCACCACCAAAAACAATGTCATCACCGCAGGTGCACAACTCATATTGAATGACGACGTTGACTATAACTATGTTTATCATGTCATTAACAAAGCAGGCACGCTTGCCGTCAGCGCTACCCAAACCAAGGCAGAGGCAGCGGGGAATGGCTACGCCCCCTATCTGCCGGAAGATGCACAGACGCCTCTGCTAAATATGGAGGACTATAAGTATTACGCTTATGCTCCACAAACCGGTTCTACTTAGACAGTGATTCCGTATTCCATCATCGCCACCCTCGCTGGCGGCTACGACGACGAGGTGTGGGTGCGCTATAATGACTACGATGCAGAGTCTACGCCCTACCTTGTGCCGAATAAGCGAAACGATAAGGGAGGTACCATTGCCAGAGCGGAAGGTTCTAATGACGTAGCTATGAACATCGAAGGAAAATTGCCTTATAACATCATCTGGGAAACGGACAATATGATGCGGTCATCAGATGGGGATGCTATTTCTGATGGAGGGGCACAAGATTTATCAGGTGACCAACAGTATGTCTGGTATTTTGAAGGCAATGATCCATATGCGCTTAAGATTAAGCATAAGGGAGGCAATTATGTAAAAAGAGATACTGGAGATGCAGACTCTGATGGCAACACTGATGAATGTTCGCTTGAAAATGAAGCTACAAGTTTTATGCTGCTGAAGAAAACTGGCTACGGCTATGGCATCTTGCAGGAGACAGGTGGAACCAACAAACTCAGTGGGTATGGACAAACTACAACTACGGGAGCCCCCACTAAGTTTATCATCTTCGGTCTGTCCGTGCACGATTTGATTTATCATCTGGTGATTGCTAAAACTTGTGCAGATAAGAGTAATCCTCAAAATGGAGAATATGTTGACATTCCATTTATGGAGTCTGAAAGTGGTACACTAATCAGCAAAAGAATTTATGGTACCACTCAGCGCGACTTGACTTCTCAGACATCAGGTGTTGCGGGTGATACTTATCAATTGGGATCAACGCTCTCTTGGGGAACCACTCCCGTTAGCCACACCTACAGCTACGATGCAGGTACGGTAAGTATTGGTGACTTGCTGGAGGTGCCAGGTGTGTTCTATCGTCCGAACTGTACGTTCGACTATTATATTGAGGGTGTATACGATTATAATAAAGAAACCGGAGCAAAGACAGAGAATGCTACGCTAAACGCCAAATACAAGGGCTTGAAATTGAAGAACCTGATGTCGGATGCGGACCTCATCGACAAGACGGTGGTGGTGAATATCGTCTATGGGTTCACGCAAGGTCTGGAGACCAATGCCGGTGATGGCTTTGTGACCAGCGTTGACCGGAACCTGTGGTACACCTTTGAGGCAAACGCTGCCACACCGAAGTTGGCGCAATATACCGGTAGCCTCCAGACCGTGAGCGGCTATGATACCCACTATACCAATGACTACCTGTGGACACCGCTGGGTGACCCCTATGGATTCAAGATGTACAACCGCTATATGCATAAGAATCTGGGGCAGACAACCACAGTGATGACCACCACCGGATTTGATGAGGGAACTGATATAGAAATGAGGTCGGATTATGCTGACAACTCGGTGTATGAGCTATTGGCTGACGGATTGACTACTCCCGGTTATTTCTATGTTCACCCTGTGGCCAACAATAGCGGAACTCAGTATTATATGCGTAATAACGAAGGAGTCATGGAACTAAGTGAGACACATACTGAGTGGACCTACGGACTAAGTGAGGATGTGATGCGACCTTATTATGATCGGGCAGGCTATGTAGGCGGTCTGAATGAAGCAGGCAAGGCGGCATACGAGGATGCAATAGAAACTTACAGTTCACCAGAAGATGCGTTTACAAAACTTGTTACCCTCCAAGGCATCGTGTATAACCACGATAAGGCTGACGACGATGAGGACAACTACATCGTGCATTATACTCCTGGCTACTACCGTCTGCATAACCAGCCAGGCTCAGAATCGCTCAGCACACTGCGCTATGCCAGCGGCTATCTGCATGACATAGAGAAGACGGCTGGTGAAAGCTCTACGGCAATCCCCATGCACTTCTACAGCAGGGCGGGTATCACCGGTACGTTTGACGGAGATACCTATCCGCTGGAATCGGGCTTTACAGTGACCAACGCTACGCAAGGCGATATCCCTATTCCCGCTACAGAGTACGACCCGTCGACCATCTTCTACTTCTCAGGCTCATCGGGTTCTATCAACATCAGCACGCAGGGGCTCAATGTGCTTGGGAACAAGATGACAACTTCCACAGGTACGCCATTCACCATTACTGACATCGGTGGCGCTATCGTAGCACTGAACGGTTCAGGTCCTACTACTTACCTGCGATACGACCAGTCGGATGCTGATCATATTTATGATTTGTCGTACACTACTACTGGTGATGAAAGTGCCAGATGGTGTATGCAGCCTGCCGCCAACCAGGGACTGAAGGTGACGATGAACGACGGCGGTGATGACCATTACTATGCCACGTTCTATGCGCCCTTCGATGTATTGCTACCTGCTGATGACGGTGACAAGAAATACAATGCATTTACCTGCTCTACATGGAAAGACACAGGACTGACAATGGATAAAGTCCCTGCTGTCGGGGATACCTACGCAGCAGGCAAGTTTGTACCGGCAAACACACCAGTCGTTATCCGGACAAGCGACAATAGCGGCAGTATCAGTCTAACCCTACCGAGCACAACACCAGCGGAGACACCAGTGTCGTGTGTGTTCTCAGGTGAGTATCTGGAGAAGATGCTGGTAGTTGATGCTTCGCACGACGTCTATACCTTTGGACTGCCATTTACTAGTAATGTGACGATTGATCGTAGCAATGGTAACATCACGGCACCAGCTGTTGAGCAGGCTGAGACAGGTGTGGGCTTCTATATCAATGCCAACCCCAACAAGGAGCACGATCCCTCCCAGTCTTTGTGGCAAAGAAACAACCGCTACGTCATGCATAACAAGATTTACTACCGAGCAACAGGCAGTGGTAGTGGGGCTCGTGAGGAGTCCATGCGTGGCATCCAGTTCGTGCCAGTGTACTTCGGTGACGAGGTGGGTGAGGAACAGCCTGGTGAGGAAGGAGAGAATCCGTCTGAGGGTGTCGCTTT
>CAYQBQ010000094.1:0-4261 GCA_964415805.1 uncultured Clostridium sp. | reverse complement strand
AATCCATCACGCCCTTAGTTTATTTTTCAAGTCTTATAATATTTTCTTTTCTAGCCTTGAAACTTGAACTTGGCTTATTCAAAGTATTTTGGCTACTTCAGTTTGTGTTTTTTCTTTGTAAAACCTTAATAAAATTAATTCTTTATCTCTATCTTTTAATTCATTTATTAATTGTTTTAATACTATTTTATTTGTTATTTGCTCTTCTTCATTACGACCTGTTGATAACTTTTCTAATATTGTAACTTTCTTGCCATCTTTATTTTCTGGTGTATTACTATTATCTATTGATTCTACAATATTATTCGATTCCATTGCAATTATTGCATCTTCTTTATCGACTTTCAGTTCTTTGCATATTTCATCTATTGTAATTTCTCTACCTGTTTTAATTATACATTGTTTTTTTAGTTCATTTATTTTTACACTTAGTTCTTTTATACTTCTACTTACTTTTATTGGTCCATCATCTCTTATAAATCTTTTTATTTCTCCTAATATATATGGTACTGAATATGTTGATAATTTCACTTCAAAATTTGTATCAAATCTTTTTATTGATTTTATAAAGCCTATACATCCTATTTGGTATAAATCTTCTGCTTCATATCCTCGATTCATAAATCTTTTTACAATACTCCAAATAAGTCCATTATTATCTCGAATAAGTCTATCCATTTCAAATTTATCCCCGCTGTTGTGCTCTTTTTATTGATTTAATATCATTTTCATACATATATACACTACCCCTATTTATTCTTTTGTTAAACTGCTAAAGTTTTCTTCTTCCTGTGTTTCTTGTCTTTTTATTGTTTTAACTAGAGTTACTTTTGTTCCAAGACCAACTATTGATTCTACTTTCATACTATCCATAAAGCTTTCCATTATTGTAAATCCCATTCCTGATCTTTCTAAATTTGGTTTTGTTGTATATAATGGTTCTTTTGCAGCCTCCACATTTTCTATTCCTTTACCATTGTCTGAAATTTGAATTATTATTTTATTGTCTTTTAATTTTGAATTTATTTTAATTACTCCTTGTCTATTTTCATATGCATGTATTATACAATTTGTAACTGCCTCTGATACTGCTGTTTTTATATCTGCTAATTCTTCTATTGTTGGGTCTAGTTGAGATGCAAAAGCTGCAACTGTTAATCTTGCAAATGCTTCATTACTTCCTTTACTTACAAATTCTAATTTCATTTCATTTTCATTTTGTTCTTTCATTGCTTGTCCTCCTTTTAAATTTCTGTAACAGGTATTAACTTTAATATACCGCTCATTTCAAATATTTTTTTTACATTTTGTGTTAGATTTGCAACTTCTAATTTTCCACCAAGCATATTGGTAAATTTGTATCTTCCTATTATTAATCCTATTCCACTACTATCCATGAAAGTAACACTATCAAAATCAAATATAACTTTTCTAGGCATATGTCTTTCAATTTCATAATCTGCTTTCCTCCTTATCTTTTGTACATTACAATCATCAATTTCATCTGTGATTTTAAAAACTAATATCTTGTCCTCTTCATAAAATTTTGATTCCATTTTATTCATTCCTTTCTCTTATGTAGTTATTTTCTTTTCTAGTTTTCTTATGTATTATAATTCTTTTTCCAGTTTTTTCCAATAGCAAAAAAGTAGAAGTTTTGTCGAATACATAGAAGTTTTCGACAAATATTTTTGATACAAAAAAAGCAAATTAAAATTATTAAATAATCTTAATTTGCTTTTTTATTTTAAATTGTAAAGATTTATATATTACTTAACATACTTTTGCCATTTCAAAACAGGATATCCATTGTTTTTATTATTTGAATCTGCTTCATAATATTCTGTTCCTAATATGCTTAAAGCTTTACTTTTCATTTCATTTTCAGTATCCACTGCAATAATTTCACTTGATTTATATTCATCATTTTCACTACTTCGACATACACCCACTATAGAAGCACTTTTTAACCAATAGCAATTTGTATATGTTGCTCCATAATATCCTGAAAGTCCTGCGTTTCTTTTTGTTGATGCTAATGACGTTTTTATTGTTGTAGTTCCAGTATTAAACGAATTTCTCATTGTACCACTATGCAATTGACCTGTTAATCCTCCAGCAACTGGAAATGTTTGTTCAGCAGTTATTGATATTGCACCTGTATTATAACAAGAAATGTAACTTGATGGTGAACCATCTGAAATTCCTGCAGCTCTTACATTTTGTTCTGTACTTGTTGCTATTACATCACCTTTATTATAGGTATAATGAATATTTGCATTTTCTTGTGAGGTACCTGCGATTCCACATATACGTCCCCAAGTATGAACTATATTTCCTGAAACATTTCCAGCATTAAATGATTCTATTATAAATGCAGATGAACCACTATTAACTCCTACTAATCCTCCTGTACTATAATTAGATGCATATGCATATACATCAACATTATTTCCAACTTGCTCAACTCTATTATAGTTAGCTCCAACAACAGCTCCTGAAACATCTCCTACCTTTAACGTTCCACTATTTATTATAAATTTCTTTATTGTACCTGTATTATTTCCAAAATATCCTTGATATGTTGTAGTAGTATCTATATAAATATTTTCAATTTTATGATATCCACCATCATATGTGCCACTAAAAGCATTTGATGAATTTCCTATTGGTGTCCATTGATTATTTGAATTTCCATTTAAATTAATATCACATACTTGATATATAGTTTTACCATTCATATCATTTCCAGAATTTACTTGAGTTGCAAGTTTTCTAACGTCACTTTCTTTGCTTACAGTATAGTTTGTTATTACAATATTGCTACTTGCTGTTTTTCCTGTATTTCCAGTTACATTTATTGAAACTGTGTATGTATTTAAAAATTCTAAACTATTAATTTTACCTTTAATGTCCTCTATTGAAATTGTTCCTGATTCTGATGTAGTATTTGAAATTGTTTTTAATGTTACTCCATTTATAGAAATACTTGCACTTATTTGTTCTTCCCATTCTAGTATAACAATTTTCTGTTAATGTATAGTTTTCTCCATATTTGCAATTAATTTTACTCATACTTCCATTTCCACCATTACTATTAAATGAAATCGTATACCCTAGCTCCGGTGTAGAAGCAATATAATTACTACTGTTATTATATCCGTCTGTTAATCTTGCATATGCAGTTACTCCTGTATCAACTTCTATTTCTTCTTCTGATTTCCAAGATGCTTCATCTAATGGCGTTGTTGTTGTTTGTATCGTATATCCGGTTGTTGTGAAAAATTTAACTGTTGCTTTTGTTCCATTCCAACTTGTGCTTTCTACCGATATCGCATTTGCGGATGATACTTCTCCTGTTTTAACATTATCTGAATATATTACATTTCCAGCTTCATCCTTTACCCAAACATAATAATCAGTTCCTTGCTTTTTATCTTTTGATGTTACTTCTAATGTTTTTGTATTTGTGCAACTTTCATAGTTTGCTGGCTCTACACTTGTTTCTGTTATTGCGTATCCTATTATTCCTGATGCTTCATCTTTTGCTTTAAATATTACACTATTTGTTGTAGCTGTTACTTCTTCTATTATTGGTTTATCTCTGTCTATACTCTGTACATTTATTTCTGCTATTGTGTATTTTCCTGTTATTTCTTCATAAATTCTTGCATATATTTCTTCATTTTGTGTTGATATTATTTGTGTTACATCTGTATAATCTTGCCAACTATCTTCTACTAGTGGTGTTCTTGTCCATTGTAATTTTCTATCTACCATACTTATATTATCATTTACTTTTATTGTTATTTTTATATTCTCATTTGTCCATCCTTCTGGATTTAAAGTAAATTTTATATCTTGCTTTGTTATTTGAATATCTTCATAATCAGATGAGTGTGCACCTAGAAATGTTACTTTCGAATTTAATGTATCTAATTTAAATACATTACCTGTTTTTCTAAATGTTATTATAAATATTCCTTCACTTGATTCTATAACATTTAAATCTTCATTTATTTTATTTTTTATTTTCTTTTTCAACTTTTCAGCTGTTATTGTTTCTTTATCAACCTTTTTATTAACAAATATTTCCATATTAGCAAGTTCTATTGCTTCTTTTTCCATTGCTATGTTTTGACTTGATACAGCATTTTTTGTCTTTGAAAATAATCCACTTCCTGTTAATTGTGCAATAGATATCCCTGCTAATATTAATAAAACTATAATGTTTAGTATGTTATTGATGGTTAGGCTGTTT
>CAYQBQ010000093.1:0-4324 GCA_964415805.1 uncultured Clostridium sp. | reverse complement strand
AAGCTAGGAAAGCGAGGCTTATTATTGATTGTATCCTTCAAAATTATTAAATACCAAATAGAATATTAAAATTTTCGTGAAAAGTTTGGGCATATCCGAATTATTTATTATTTTTGCACTCTAAATATATGTCAAAGATGGAGTTCGACCTTAAAGAGATTGAGGAATTGTCAGGAGCAAAGGCTCATGTCTATTCCGTCGTCTTCGAAGGTGAAAAAGACTCCCTACTAGAACAATTTGTGAAAGAAAATGCCCTACAATACTCTAAAGAAATGAAAAAGATCTTTGCTAAAATAAAGAAAATGGCTGATATAACTGGATGTAGAAAGAGTTTTTTTAAAGAAGGAGAAGGGGTGTGGGCAGACGGTGTTGTTGCATTGAATCATACGGGTTGCCTCAGGTTGTATGGTATCTATTTCAATGGCACGGTGATTCTCTTCGGATCGGGTGGATATAAACCACCCTATGTGAAATCCTATCAACAATATCCGCCACTCAATGCGAAAGCGCAGCAAATTAAAGACATTGCCCAAGAAATCATGAAACTTATTAAAAGTGGCGAATTGCGAATAGAAGAAGATGGAACACTAATAATGTTATAAAGATGAAAGTAATTACAGGAAAGACCTCAAAAGTAATAGCAGATGTTCTTGCGCAAATAGATCAGAAAGAATTTGCCAGGACGCAAAAACGATTAATGCTTGCTGCCAAAATTGACGAAGCCATGAGAAGAAAAGGCTATAATCAAAGACAATTTGCAAAACTGATGGGGAAATCCACTACGGTCATTTCTGAATGGCTTTCTGGAGAACGCAATTTCACTTCTGACACTTTAGTTGACATAGAAGAGGCTTTGGGAATACAATTGCTAGATGTAACTACTATGACAACTGTCAAAGCAAAAACAGAAAGTGTGATTAAAGCACGAAGGAATGCCAGAAAGATTGCCATGTGCCCTCGATCCTCTTGGATCCTCACCAATATTTTAAGTCAAACACTAGATGCTGTTTAATTATGGAAATAAAATATAAAATTCTTACGATGGATGAGGCAGAATTCAAATACAAACCCGAATTCGATTATCAATCCATTAATAAAGACCAGATATCCTATCAGTTTGCCCACGAAATGATTCCTAATAAAGATAAAGGGGAAATAGCACTGAAATTATTTGTAGAAATAACCCCAGAGGAGTCAAACGAAGTGATAGTTAAAGAGGTTGTATATTGTGTTTTCCAAATTGATCCCTTTGATAAGGTCGTGCAAATACAAGAGAATGGTTTTAGAACAACTGAACCTCAATTGATAAATACCTTTATCAGTGTGGCTTTAGGTGCTTTGCGTGGAATGCTCGTGAAAAACTTAAAATCCACACCTCTTGCTGGTTGCGTAATGCCTTTAATACCAATGAGTATAATTAGCCAAAATGTTGCCAAACCAGACAATTCACAAAAATAAAGAGAAGTAATTGTAGTATCTAAAGGATTCTGTGTTTGTTTTTATTCTTTTATAAACTTTTGTATTACAAGCATTTACAGAAGAAAGAGACTTTAATTTCATATATAAGAAACGGACAAAATTGTAATGAACAGATTTTTTATTTGTATTTTTGCAAATAAAAACAGAAGTATTATGTATGAACTAAATTCCTTACAAAAAAATTTTACCGTAGAACTACTACGTGATAAATGTAATATTGAATCCAAAAGTAGAATCTATGGATTTATCTTGTACACATCAAGTCATCCTTTCGTTGTGAAAACCTTGCAAGACCCAGCCTTCTGGAATGCCTTAGATGAGATGTCTGGACCCAATTGGCCAATATTCTCCGTTAAACCTAAAAGTGAAAAGTTTTCTCGCCGACAAAGATCCCATGGAACTTTGAAGATGATGGTACCGACAAGTATTAATCCCAGCGACAATAAAAAGGTATTGGATTATTTTGGTATCACAGACAAGGGCATGCTTCCATGTTTTGTGGCATTTATCTGGGATGATCATGAGCAATTAAAATCAATTGCCTGTAAAATTGCTTCAAAACCAGAAAATGCAGTATATGATTCCTTAGAAGAGATAGTTGATATCATATCCAAAGTCGAGGCAAATGTGCCAGAAGAAGAAAAGACAACAGAAGTTGTGTTTCAAAAAGTAGAAAGGGCATTAAAGATGCGAAATTTCAAATATGTGATTTTGGATGCTATTAAAGCCCTTAAAGAACTAAAAGATTTCATAGGGCTTTTTGGGGGTTAATAATTAAAATATAGATAGAGTTGTATTTTGCGAATTATTACTTTTAAAATTATCTATTATGGAAAACAGAAACCAATCCTTTTCATATACTATTGAATTAGTATTAAAAAAAACAAGATGGAAATACAATACTTTATTTGTCACAGGCAATAGAGTCTTTCAAAAAATTGTATTCAGAAGTGGCATATATTTTAAATGAAAAGGAAAACGACATACGTATTGATTTCATATGCCACGACAATATTTTTGAATTTGAAATAGGTTCTTCTGAAGATGATGCCGTCCATAAATATATGGGGCGAAAACTTTATTCCATATCTTTATGCTTCGATGATGTTAAGAAAGAAAAATTTGAGTTATTGTGTTATCCCATTATTAGATATCGGTTTAAGGATTTATTCCGAAAATTTCTCAATCTTGGTGTTTCCTGTGTAAATATTTCTATCTCAGATAGAATTATTAATTTGGAGGAGGACAAGATTAGACAATTTGCTGATAAAGTTGACAATTATAAAGGAAGCAAGATGTCAATAGATATCTTAGATGGAATGTATTATTTAAAAGAAATTTTTTCAAAAATAGAACAAGCAGTTATTGGTGCAGGTGCCCAAAGTCAGTTATATGAAAATCCTCAATTTATATTTCGTGGAATAACAAGATTTTATCCTGGTAAAAATAATGTAAAAAGGGAAATTAGAATATTAAAAAAAGGAAGAAAGGATTGTAAATTATCATTAGAAAATGAATTTCCGTGTGTAAAAAAAGATGTAATAAGATCATCTTTGTCTGTTCGATTGAGAGATACCTCTAAAGGATTGGAGCGGAATAATGCATATATAAGGTCTCACTACGTAAATGCTTTAGAGGAAATGATCTATAAAGCCCAGAATATGTATCCAACTAAATACACAGCGGAGATGTCAGACTTAGATATTTTAGCAGACCTCCAACATAATGGTGGTTCTACCTGTCTTGTTGATTTTAGCAAGAATGTCTTGACTGCCATCTGGTTTGCATGTAGTACCGATAGGGAATATAATGGCTATTTATATTGTTATAACGTGATGGAGGATATGATAAAAAATGATGCCCTAACCAATATACGTCCTGAAGATGAAAAAATGAAAATAGCAGAATTGCTAGCACAAACTTATAAAGAAACAAATGTATGTTCAGATGTAGAAACGAGGTTTTGTCTTTGGGAACCTTCCAAAAAAAATAATCGTATCTTTCGTCAAGATAGCGTTTTCATTTTTGGTATTGAGGAATTTGAAGTTGCCAAACATGCAATAAATGTGATAGGAATTAAAGCAGAATGGAAATTACCAATATTAACAGCATTAAAAGCAATATATAATATTTCAGGAAGTACAGTATATAATGATTATATTGGCTTTGCCAATAATACAAATAAATTGCGACCATATAGAAAAATGGGAGATACAGCGTACACTAGAGGATATGCGAATATGATTAAAGGAAATTATGCTAGTGCATTAGATTTTTTGAAATTGTCAGAGGTTGACATTCATAATGGACAATCATGGGATGAGAAAAAGAAATTGGAATTACATTTTTCTTTGGGTGTGTGCTATAAAGGACTAGCCCGGCAAGAAGGGAATATGCGTTATTATGAAAATGCCCTTTGGGAATACGGAAAAGTAATACATGCTGCCAGATATCTAGTATATACAAATAATAAGAATTATTATATGCATAAGGCTATACGTGCATATAATGCAAGAATTACTTTATTATATAAATTAGCAAGATATGGAGAGGCTATTGTTGAATGTAAAAAAATAAAGGATGACATAGATAATGGTTGGCTTAGATTTTATAAAGATAAAAATGCGAATCTGACATCTAAGTATTGTAATGTATCTATCTTAGAACTTCAAGCATTGGAACTGCTGTCTAAGAAAAAGGATGATAAAATTATGTCAGAAACCCAGAAACAAGAAAATGGAATACAATTATTACATCAATATAAAAAAGAATGTGCAAAAATCGGGAAGGTTAATTTCTTTAGATTATTAGAAGAGTATTATACATATCTCTCTATTATATTGAA
>CAYQBQ010000092.1:0-4338 GCA_964415805.1 uncultured Clostridium sp. | reverse complement strand
GAAGATATAATTGGAATACCAGCAGAAGATGCACCTTGTATATCAGCAAAATCAGGCTTAAATGTAGACGAAGTATTGGAAAGAATTGTAACAGACTTACCAGCACCAAAAGGTGATGAAAATGCCAAAACAACATGCTTAATATTCGACTCATACTATGACAACTATAAAGGAGCAGTAGCATATGTAAGAGTAATGGACGGAAAAGTTAAAGCTGGTGATGAAATAAGACTAATGGCAACAAACAAAACATATACAGTTGCTGAGGTTGGATATTTTGCACCAGGAGCATATATGCCAGCAAAAGAAATAAAAGCAGGTGAAGTTGGATACATTGCAGCAAGCATAAAAAGTTTATCAGACATACATGTAGGAGATACAGTAACTTTAAATGACAATCCAGCAGATAAACCATTAAAAGGATATAAAAAAGTAACACCGATGGTCTATTGCGGATTATATCCAATAGACGGAAGTGAATATGAGAACTTAAAAGTAGCATTAGAAAAACTTCAATTAAATGATGCAGCACTAGAATATGAACCAGAAACATCAGCTGCATTGGGCTTCGGATTTAGATGTGGATTTTTAGGACTACTTCATCTTGAAATAATTGAAGAAAGATTAGACAGAGAATTTGATTTAGGATTAATCACAACAGCACCATCAGTTATATACAAAGTTCACAAAACAACAGGAGAAGTGGAAGAAATATACAATCCAACGGATTTGCCAACACCACAAGAAATATCATATATAGAAGAACCATTTGTAACAGCAAACATATTAACACCAAAAGAATATGTTGGAAACATCATGGAAATTTGTCAAAATAGACGTGGAATCTATGTAGATATGAAATATTTAGATGAAAATAGAGTAACATTAATATATGAAATGCCATTAAATGAAATAATATATGACTTTTTTGATAATCTAAAATCAAAAACAAAAGGATATGCATCATTTGATTATGAATTTAAGGAATATAGAGAATCAAAACTAGTAAAATTAGACATCCATATAAATGGAGAACCAGTTGATGCACTATCATTTATAGTACATAAAGAAAGTGCATATAACAGAGGAAAGAAAATGGTAGAAAAATTAAAAAAAGAAATACCAAGAAAATTATTTACTATACCAATTCAAGCAGTTGTAGGAGGACAAGTTATAGCTAGAGAAACAATATCAGCAATGAGAAAAGATGTACTTGCAAAATGCTATGGTGGAGATGTTACTAGAAAGAAAAAACTTCTTGAAAAACAAAAAAGAGGTAAAAAGAAAATGCGTGAAATTGGTAATGTAGAAGTACCACAAGAAGCATTTTTGTCAGTGCTAAAATTAGATGATGAATAAAAAGTAGAGGGATGAAAATAATGAAAAATAGGGAAGAAAAAAATTATGATGACCAAGTAGAAGGAAGAAATTCAGTATTAGAACTATTGGAAAGCGGAAAAGACATCAACAAAATATTTATAGCAAAAGGAGAAAGGCACGGTTCAATCAATAAAATAATAGCAATAGCAAAAGAAAAAGGAATAATAATAGTAGAAAAAGATAAAAGACAAATGGACGAAATGGCCCAAAACCAAAACTATCAAGGGGTAATAGCAATAGTACCACCATTTGAATATTGTGAAATAGAAGACATAGTAGATTATGCAAAAGAAAAAAATGAAGATCCATTTGTATTAATATTAGATGGAATAGAAGACCCACACAATTTAGGTTCAATAATAAGAACAGCAGAAACAGCAGGAGTTCATGGCGTTATAATTCCAAAGAGAAGAGCTGCAGCAGTAAATAGTACAGTCAATAAAGTTTCAGCAGGAGCAGTAGAACACATGCACATAGCAAGAGTTACAAACATATCAGATGCAATTCAAAAACTAAAAGACGAAGGACTATGGATATGTGGAACACATATAAATACAGAAAAATACTATTATAACCAAGATTTAACTGGACCACTAGGAATAGTGATAGGGAATGAAGGATCAGGGATGAGCGATAAAGTTACAAAAAATTGTGATTTTTTAGTAAAAATACCAATGAAAGGTAAAGTAACCTCACTAAATGCCTCTGTATCAACAGGTATAATTGTATATGAAGCAGTAAAACAAAGAATTTTAAAATAAACTATTGATAAAATTTTTTTTAAAATATATAATGTATTTATACAAAGGAGGACAAAAATATGATGCCAAGAAAAAAAAGAATAGTAATCTTAGTTGTATCTATAGTTTTAACAATATTAGTAATTTTAGGAATATTAATATTTTTATATTTAAAAACAGACGCATTTAAATCAAAAGAAACGTTATTTACAAAATACTTAGCACAGAATTTTGAAAATATTGAATTTCTTAAGACAGAAAATAATTCTGAAATTGAAAGTACATTAAATAATAATAAATATACATCGCAAATAGAAGGGACAATAGAATATAGAGAAAACATAGGAACTAGCAATGAAAATAAAGATAGTAACATTAATAAAGTAGGAATAAAAATAAATAGTAATGTAGATAAAACTAATAATTATGACTACAAAGATATATCAATAGAAAAAGAAAATGAAAAATTAGCTGGATTAGAATATTTAAATCAAGATGAAACATATGGAATTAGATTAAATGGAATAAAACAGTTTGTATCAGAAAAAAGTAACAAAGAAGAAAAAAATTCGGATGATTTAAAAATATACAATATTAAAGAATTAACATCTAAAATAGATATTGATTCTATAATTAATTTTACAGAAGAAGAAAAACAAACATTATCGAATACATACATAAAAATAATACAAGCAAATATATCACCAGATAAATATTATAAACAGTCAAAAGCATTAATAACTGTAAACAATAAAGATATACAAACAAATGCATATTACGTAAAACTAACACTAGAACAATACAATAATCTATATATAAAAATATTAGAACAAATTACAAAAGACGAAATTATTTTATCAAAGATAGATTTACTTGAAACAGAAATAAAAGAAACATATCCAGAATATGAACAAGATGAATCTTTAAAAGAAAGTTTTGTAAAATATATAAAAGATAAAATTGAGGAAATTCAAAATAACAATATTGGAAATGAAGAAGTTAAAATAATAATAAATGAAAATAATATGAAAACTGTAAGAACATCTATTGAAAAAACAACAGATAAATTAATAATTGACGTATATAATAATTCTTCTATAAAAATAGATAGAATGAAATTAGGTGATAAAACAGAAGAACAAATT
This sequence comes from uncultured Clostridium sp., assembly GCA_964415805.1. GTDB lineage: Bacteria > Bacillota > Clostridia > TANB77 > CAG-508 > CAG-269. Next base: position 1,073 of record CAYQBQ010000092.1, on the reverse strand, counting down.
ATAAAAATAGAAAAGACCGAGAATGAAACTGAATTAAATATAACAGCAGGATATGAACAATTACAAGATAACGAAAATGTTTATAGCGTAAAGATAAATTATCAACAAACATTTGGTAATAACAAATTAAATAAAACAACACAATTAGAAATGTCAAATGAAAAATATAAAGGAATATTAAAAATACAAGATAATACAGAATTTGTTCAAGAATTCGAGCGACAAATCTCATTAGATACAGATAACATAGAACTAGAAAAACTACAACAAGACCAGAAAGAAGCCATCAAACAAGTTCTTACTAAAAATGTTCAAGAACAATTTTCTAATTTATTATCTGTAGTCAGTCTACAAGATTATAGCAATATGTTACAAAATTTGAATATAATAGAAAAAAAGTCAATAGATTTATCTAATAATGGAGAGGTTACAGATATAGAAAAGAAAAGATTTAATTCTCAGTTTGAATTTTTTGTTAGTGAAGACCTAACAACAGATAATATAAAAGAATTATTAAAAACAGCGGAAAATAACCTTGAAGATATAAAAATTCTTACAAAGGATGGAGAAATTCAAGATCTTGATACAGAAAAACTAAAATCTTCTCAAGATTCTTCTCAATATAAAATGAATATTTCTGAGATACTTATATTTATAAAACAAAATTCTAATAACGAAGAAAAGCAAAAAGATATTATGAGTTTTATAGAAGATAATAAAAATTATGAGTACACTACTTCTATAGAATATGATAATAATGGTTTGACTAGAGTTATTAGAGCAAAAATTCAAGAAAATTAATAAGGGCTTCCAAATGTCTATAAGGCGTTTGGAAGTTTTTGACAAAAATTACCAGAAAAAAAGTGTTGACTTTATGTTTTTTGTATGTTATCATAAGAAAGCATTTGGCGAGAAAAATAGTTTGAAAAAATAAAAAATAATTTAAAAAAAATTTAAAAAAACTATTGACAATAATCGACATTATATGCTATTATAAACAAAGTGCTTTGAGAATAATTTTGAGAAAGAAAATACAAATGAAATTAGTAATGAATTAAACAAAAAACAACAAC
>CAYQBQ010000091.1:0-4370 GCA_964415805.1 uncultured Clostridium sp. | reverse complement strand
TCGAAAGAACCAAATCCAACTAATTGAACTTTATCTCCTTCTACTAATGCGTTTGTAACTGTTTCAACAAAAGCGTTTACTGATGCTTCAGCTGCTTTTTTTGTGTCACCTGTTTTTGCAGCTATTGCTGCGATTAATTCAGCTTTGTTCATTTAAATTACCTCCTATAAGATTTAAATATTATGTACTTTTATCGCCTGAACTAAGCAATAACTGTACCTACTAATATCACTATTCGCCAACATTCGCTAAAATCCTTCTTTTTTTTAATAAATTTTTAATTTTTCTAAAATTTTAACAATTTTATCACCAGCTGGCAACATTTTAAATTCATCTTTTGTAAAAACTTTAAATACTATAATAGCCAATACATATATAATTGCTGCCACAATTATCGCTATTATTGTAGCCAATCTTTCTATTATTATTCCTTTTAAAACTAAATATATAAAATATGAACATATTCCCATAATTACAGTAGCAATAATTGGTTTTACAACAAATTTTGAAAATGTCAAATTTAATTTTATATTTTTTCGTAAGGCTGTAATTGCAATACAAAATGCAACAAAATGACAAGATACAGACCCCCAAGCTGCTCCATAAACTCCAATACTTGGAATTTTAATTAATGTGATATTAAAAATAAATTTAACAAAAACACCTGTTGCTAAAGATATTGTTGGTATCATTAATTTTCCATATCCCTGTAATGCACCATTTATAGTTTGATCTAAAATTGTAAAAATTATTGTTAAAGAACTTATTTGCAATATCAAAGCTCCATCATTTGCATTTGGAAATAACAAATTCAATATAGGTTGTGCAAATACAAACATTCCAACTGTACAAGGCAACCCAATCAACATCGATACTAATAATGAAAATGAAGTTTTTTCTGTTATTGTTTTATTATCTCTTTTTGCTTTTGCAGCTGATATAGCAGGAACAAGTGCAGTAGCAAAAGCTACATTTATAGCTAATGGCAAACTTGTTAAAGTATCAACTTTACCTCCTAATATTCCATACAATGATGTTGCCATGTCTTCAGGCATAAAAGTTTTCAGATTTCTTACAACTGTAAAAGAATCAACATTTTTATTTATTGATGACATTATAGCAGTTAGAGTAATTGGTATTGAAACAAATAAAATCTTTTTAATTATCTCAGATACCCTTTCATATTTATAATTTACAGTATTCTTTATTTCTGCACCTATTTCTTTTCTTTCAGTTCTATAATATAAAAACAAATAGCTAAATCCTAAAAATGTTGCAAGTGTCGTTGCCAAATTTGCTCCAGCGGCCATCCATTCTGTTGAAACATTTGATAAAATTGCAACTATCTCTACAATTATAATTGTAAGTAATGTTTTAAAAACTTGCTCTAATGTTTGAGATCTAGCCCCAACACTAATTTTTTGTCTTCCATTAAAATATCCTCTCATAACTGATGCAACAGTAACAAAAAATATAGCAGGTGATAATGCAACTAAAGTCATTTCTGACTCTGGTATTTGAAGCCAATTATTTGCAATCACATGTGCTCCAAAGAATAACAATAAACTTCCTACTAATCCGATTATTGCAAAAGTAGCAAATGCTATTTTAAAAATTCTATGTGCCCCTTTATTATCTCCAACTGCCACTCTTTCAGATACCAATTTTGAAATAGCACTAGGAACCCCTATAGAAGATATTGTAAGCAATAATGCATATATTTGATATCCACTTGCACAGATACCATTACCTTTATCTCCAAAGCCTTGCCTATTTGTTAAATATAAAGTATAAACTAATCCTAAAATTTTTATTAAAACTTGTGAAAACATTAATGTCACAACACCTTGCATAAATCCTTCTTTTTTAGTTTCACTTTTATGCTTACGTTCTTTATTTCCTATTTTTATCATATCTCCTCCTATGTTAAACGTGTGTCAAAAAAAACTCTCTTTTTTGACCCTTTTTTCATTGCCTAAATCATATTAAATTACTATTTAAATATTTCATATAATATGCTAATAAATCAATTGCTTTTTTAATATTATAAATTTTATTAAAAATTTTAGCAATAGTTTTTACAAATTTTACAAAAATCGTTGACAAATGCACATTTTTGTAATAAAATATTTAAGCATTATGTTAAAATATGATTTAAATATAAAACTTCTCCCCGGTAGTTTTGTTTTAAATTTCATATAAATAAAAATATATAAAATAGGAGGGTAATTATTACCATGAACAATACAACATATAGCCCAAAAAAGGCTGAAATAGAAAGCAAATGGTACATAATTGATGCAGCAAACAAACCATTAGGTAGAGTTGCAACAGAAGCTGCTAAATTATTAAGAGGAAAACACAAACCAACATTTACACCTAATATAGATACAGGTGACCACGTTATAATTTTAAATGTAAAAGATGTAATTTTAACAGGAAACAAAATGGATCAAAAAATTTATAGACATCACTCAGGATACATTGGTGGAATGAAAGAAACTCCAGCAAGAGTAATGTTAGAAAAAAATCCAGAAAAAGCTATGACATTAGCTGTTAAAGGAATGTTACCACACAATTCTTTAGGAAGAGCTCAACTTAAAAAATTAAGAGTTTATGCAGGAGCAGAACACGAAAATCAAGCACAAAAACCAGAAGTATGGGAGGTAAAATAAAATGGCTAAATCAGAAAAAATAGTTTATACTGGTACAGGTAGAAGAAAATCTTCAATTGCCAGAGTAAGATTAGTAGAAGGATCTGGAAAAATAACTATTAATGGTAAAGATATTGATGAATTTTTCGGATTAGAAACTTTAAAAGTTATAGTAAGACAACCACTTACAGTTACAAACACAACTGATAAATATGATGTTATTTGTTCAGTTCAAGGTGGTGGATTTACAGGTCAAGCTGGAGCAATCAGACATGGTATTGCTAGAGCATTAAATGAAGCTAATAGCGAATTTAGACCAGCTTTAAAAACAAACGGATTCTTAACAAGAGATCCTCGTATGAAAGAAAGAAAGAAATACGGTCTTAAAAAAGCTAGAAAAGCACCACAATTCTCAAAGAGATAAAAAGAGCTTTTATCAAAAACAATTCAACCTCAGAAGTTTCAATACTTCCGAGGTTTTTTGTTATTGTTCGGTAATTTTTTGCTATCAAACATCTGCAAGCATTGAAATATCAATGCTTTTATTTTTATATTTGTTCGCTATTTAAATTTGCAATATACAGGTAATATGCTAGTAATATACAAATTTATTTATCTAAAACGCACTCAAAGCTAACTATGCTCCACTATTATTTTCGCATAATTAGCTTTTTTACTTTTATAGTATATTTTATCAAATATTTTTTAATGCTTATATGCACTATAATTCCAATCATACCCAATTACATATAAAAGTGATGGACATTTCTTTGACTGTACTAAAAGCATTCTACATTTTTGTTTATTAAATCTAAATACTATAATTTTACTATCATTTGTTAACCCTAATTCTTTTCTTATTCTTTCATCTATTACTACATTTAATTCATATAATGGTAACATCTCATATCCTACTGATTTTGGCTTATTTTGAAAATCTACCAATCTTACATTTGACAGTTCCTTAAACTTTTCATATAATTCATACATTATTTCGTTACATTTTTCTTTTGTCTTTTTTGTTATTTTTTCTATTGTATATTCCTTTGAATTAACAGAATACTTAAATGAAAGAATTATATTTTCATCATGTCTACATTCTAGCATTATATATTGCTATAGTTCTCCTTGAAATAATTTTGTATTACCCTTTTGTCTATAACATGGTTTCTGTCAGTTTCCTTCCATGGTGTTTCTTGATGTGTCATATCTCTTAGTTTCCATGCTGTATATTGTCCAAACCTATCATAAACTTTTCTTAATAATACTTTAGTATCTTCATCTAATTTATCATCATAATCTTCTTCATATTGTATTCCATTTGATCCAAATATTCTAAATTTATCATATATTTTTCTGATTACTGGTCCATGTTCCCATGCCAAAAAATCTTCTTTTATTAAACTCTCATCATTTTTGGCTAAATAGCATCCTTGTGCATAATATAATAACTTTTGCAACTTTAAGTTTGTTATAAATTCAGAATCTCCAAAATTCATTTGTTTTCTATTTTCATTTAAAAACCAATTTGCAATGTCTATTGCACTATATTTTCCTTTATTGAACATAGAATTCCCTCCTTCTTTTAGATTTATAATATATTTTTTCAACAATAATATATTATATAATAAATTTAGCATTTATTTTTATGTATTATAAAACTTTTGTTTGTTTTTGTCAATAATTTCTATCTTTTTATTATATATTTTTTTATAA
>CAYQBQ010000090.1:0-4382 GCA_964415805.1 uncultured Clostridium sp. | reverse complement strand
GCTGCATCATATCTCGGTGGATATGGTGCAGTCGGTAAAGGCCTTGCCAAAGGCAGCGCAAAGACGTTCGCGAAGGTGGCAGCAGAAAAACAGGCCGGGAAGAACCTCGGAAAGGTCGCCACAAAGGACTTTCTGAAATCCCCAAATACTGCAAAATTCACTGCCAAGCAGGTGAAACAGGCCGAGAAGAAGGTCGCCAAGACCAGGGTGGCAGATAAACTCGCAGAAACAAAGGCGATCCGTAAAGCCGCAGAACGTCAGGTCAAGGCAGATGAAGCCAAGGCTGCCGTCAAGACCGGGAAGAAAGTTGTCCAGAGAGATGCCGCCAAGGCAGAGAGAGCATTCCAGGAGAAGGTCAACAAAGAAGCTACGAAAAAGGCAGAGAAAGTAGTCGAGAAGGTCAAGCAGAATGTCATCGCAGATGCCACTGTAGGAACTGCGCTTGATACCGCCCACGCCAAAGGCGAAGGAATCGAGATCGGATCCAAGGACTATGCAAAATATATGGCAGAATCGGCCGCACTCAATGTCGGATTCGGTGTTGGATCAGAAGCTTTTGGTGGTGTTGTGAGGGGTGTGAAGGCCCTCAGAAACGGCAAAAAGCTCGTTAGGCTTGAGAAGGACGGTAAGATAATCCACCGCGTTATAGGAGACGATGAGAGAGCACTTTCAGGCAAGTTTAGCGGCCCAGAGGTAACAGAGGCTACCAGTCGCGCAAAAGCCGCTGAGAAGAAGGCTGAAGACGCTACGGAACCTACTGTGCTTGAAGCAGCAGAGCGTGGAAAGAAGATGCCGAACGGCAACTATCTCGTGAAGGAGGACGGCAAGACTAAAATCGTAACAGCCAAGCAGTACAATAAGGCACAGAGAAATCTGGATGCCATGCGGGCGAGAACGCAGAAGATTATCGACCGTGCTGACGAAAGAGAGCGTATTGCTGGAACAGCTATCCGTGAAGGCAAGAGGGTTTCACCGGATGCAGAAGTAATGGCGCAAGCAAGCAGACGTAAATCCGTTGCCGGTCAGAAGAATCTGGACGTGCCGGAGATCGCTGCAAATATCGATAAGCGGCCTGGACGAATTGCCAAGGATGGTGAACTGACCAGACTCGGTGAAGGCAAAGTCGTGAAGACCTTGCAGCAAGGGAAAGATATCGAAGCCGCCAGAGGACCGGCATTGAGCGAACCAATAAAGGTTCAGGGTCAAAAAGGCGGTCTCAAGCGTGCAGATCTGCGGACTCCGGAGCAGAAGCAGGCGGCAGAATCTCTGAAAGCGGCAACCGAAGACAAGGCGTTTGTGGAGAAGGTAAGAAATGGCGATATAGATATAAAGCAAATGGCCGAAGATGAAGGTATCTCGATGAGAGAAGCCACAATCAAGGCGCATGAGAATTTCAGAAAGCCGGATATAAAGACTGCAAAAGGCGCAGAGGAAGAAGTCCTCGGAGCTCCGGCAAAGGTTCTGACCAGAAGGCCAGAAGTCGAAGGCGGTCTAATGGGCAAGGTCAAGGGTGCATACAATTTCTTCATCAGAAATGTGGTTGACAATACGCATGAAATCGCACGAATGGCAAAGAAGTACGGTGACGAGTCCGTTGTCCATCTGCTCGACCGGGCCAAGAGTGTTGTGTCAAATGCAGACAACATGATAAATGGCGACAGGCAAGTTATACTGCTGACGGATGGAGGCTCTATCAATAATGGCGAATCACTGAAGAAAATCTTCAAGCCAATCATGGATAAGGGTGAAGCATATGAACAGGATTTTGCAGACTTCATGTACCATCGCATGAATGCTACATATCGGCATGACGCAGGATCAGATGTATTCGGTGGTGGGATGACCAAAGAAGAGAGCGAGAGGATATACAAAGACCTTCTGGAGAAACATCCAGAGTTTGAAGAGGAAGCAGAGAAGGTCTATAAATATCTCGATGGTCTGAACCAAATCGAAATGGATGCCGGTAGACTGACAAGGAAGCAGTATGAATGGATGAAAGAAAATAATCCGTACTATGTCCCTTCCTACAGGCAGAAATATATTGATAGTGGCGCAGGCGTGGTGACCCACGGCAACAGTATCGGCGGTAGTGTAAATCGCCGGGCCGTTGGATCAAACTCCGATATCGCCCCACTGCATGAGCAGCTTGCCTTTGAAACATACAGGCGCACGGAAGCATCTGCTTTCAATGACCTCGGCCTGCGCATGACGAAGGACCTGGGCGATGATGCCATTGTTAGTATCAAGCGACTGGACGGAAAGAAAGTTGCAGCAGATGAAATTCTCGATGCAGAAAAGGGAGAGTTTCCGAAGCACATCGAAGAAGAGGGCGGCGCGTATTACCTCAACGTCCGGGACGGCGACCAGATATACAAAGTCGGTATCAACAAGGATCTGTTCGATGCCCTGGACGCTATCCACAAAGCACCGAAGAAATGGCCTGTAGCATATCAGGCGAACACTGTATTCAGAAACCTTGTGACCAACTATAATCCGCTATTTGCAGTGCGTAACGGTGTCAGAGACTTTCTGGATGCACCGGCCTTCTCGAAATATCCGGCAGCATTCTACAAGAATTATGCCAGGGCATGGAAACATATGAAGTCTGATTCTGAACTGTGGAAAACATACAAAGACCTCGGCGGTACGGCAGAGAGTTTTATTGATGTAGCCAAGCAGTGGCAGGATGGGAACTGGTTCCACAGAAACATTCTGCAAAGAATCGAGACGCTGAACTCCGCAGTGGAGCAGGCACCAAGATTCGCAGAGTTTCTTTCCACCATCGAGAAGAAAGGCAACACAAAGGAAGGCCTGTTGGAAGCACTCAGCAACTCCCATGAGATCACGTTGAACTTTGGACGCCACGGCGATGTAGGGATGACGTTGAACGCCAACGGATTCACCTTCCTCAATGCAGGCATCCAGGACGCGGCCAGGATCGTCAGAGTATTCAAGAATGCAAAGAGCAATCCTGCGGCTCTCGGAAGACTGTTTGTCGGAGCATCAATGCTCGGTATCGCTCCATCTGTTATCAATGAATTGGCACTGGGAGACAGGAAAGAATATCAGGACCTGCGAACCTCAGAGAAGGACCTGAACTTCCTGATTCCAATGGACTGGTTCCCCGGTGTGGATACCAACGAGAAATTCCTCAAGATCCCGAAGGGCCGTGTATCATCTGTATTTGCGATGCCTATCCAGAGAGCAATCAGAGAGCAACAGGGAAACACAAAGGTCGGAGAAACAATGACCACTGGCCTTGGAGAAGATATTAGAGAGCAGATCGCACCAATGAATCCGTTCACCAACAACCTTGCAGAGCCATTACGGCAGGCAAGCTCAAAGGACGGAAAGACATGGTATGGTGCTTCTATCGTTCCATCCAGCATGGCAGACAAGAAGCCGGAGGATCAGACGGACGAGAACACCACACGCCTGGCGACATTCATCGGCAAGCAGACAGGGCTTTCGCCGAAGCGGCTTGATTATCTGTTGCAGCAGTATGGAGGCGTAATATATCAGGCCGGCAAGGGACTTCCTGTTGTCGGAAAACCATCCATCACCGGCGACAAAATTTCCGCAGACTCTGCCGCAAAGACTGTCGGAACGATCCTTGGCTCAAACTTTGTGTCCGATTCCAACTCGAACAACGGATATTCCAATATGGTATATGACCATACTGCCAAATTGAAGACCTATAAGGACGATTCAGTGGCAGACAATATGGCATATAAATATATGTCTGTTGGTCAGTCGAAGATTGGGGAGCTCAGCAAACAGATCAAGGAAGTGAACGCCGACAAGAACCTGTCAGCAGAAGAGAAGCAGAAGCGTGTCAGGGAAATTCGGAGAGAACAGATCAAGGTGTCCAAGCAGTATCTCGGCAACGAACAGAAAGCCAAGAAGGTTGCAAACTCTGTTGCCAGTAGCATGGACAAGAAAGACTTCACCACAACGAGGGGCGAATACTCAGAGAACACATACATTGCCGCACTCAAGGAGCAGATGCGCGTTAAACTTGACGGAGCAAAAGCACTTGTGGCAGAGGAAGATGCCAAGGCCAAGCCTGGCGAAAAGACTTTGTCGCAGAAACTCAAGAAGGCCGGTATCTCCGCTGAGAAATACTACGAGTACAAGGCCCAGGGCGCAACATTGGCTCAGGTCAAGAAAGCCAAAGAACGTGGTATCAGCCCGGAGACGTATGTCGGAGCACAGCAGGCCAAGAAGGGATCAAAGAGCTTTGGTGAAACATTGTGCAGATGGATCGACAATGGCTATGTGAAGAACTTCGAGGACTTTGAAGTATTCGACCAGGGAGCAAAGAAGGGAACGTGGAACGCTATCGTGTGGGCAAAGAACAACAATATGTCCACGAAGCGAAT
>CAYQBQ010000089.1:0-4426 GCA_964415805.1 uncultured Clostridium sp. | reverse complement strand
TGACGGAAGCGGACTGGCAGCGTATCGCGAGCGACATCGAGAGAATAAGGGAGGGAAAGTAAATGGCAATTCCTGTTCTGATCATGGGGCCATCTGGCTCCGGTAAAACATTTAGCCTGAAGAACTTCAGCCCGGATGAGGTGGGCGTTATTTCGGTCGAGAAAGGTCGCCTGCCGTTTCGGTCAAAAATCAAGGTGGCGCGGATCCCGAAGTTCACCGACAGCACGGAAGTCAACACTTATGCCCAGCTTAACGCGGCGAAATATTCGTGGATTATGAACACGATCCGCGTCGCGAAGGTCAAGAGCATTGTCGTGGATGACTCGCAGTATTTGATGGTCAACGAGTTGTTCGACCGAGCCGCCGAGAAGGGATACGACAAATACACCCAGATGGCAGCAAACTTCCGTAATCTGATTCATTACATCAACGAGCTCCCGGAAGACGACAAGATCGTGTATTTCCTGCATCATTCGGAGACCGGGCCGGACGGCCGGGAGAAGGTGAAGACTATCGGCAAGATGCTGGACGAAAAACTGACTGTTGAGGGCTGTTTTGACATCGTTCTCTATTGCCAGGATCATAAATTCTTCACCCAGAGCAACGGGCAGAGCACAGCTAAGTCGCCTGATGAGATGTTCGATTCCATCGAGATCCCGAACGATTTGAAGATGGTCGACGCCCGGATCCGGGAATACTGGGGACTTAACGAGGGAGGTGATGCCAACTAATGGGACTCGCTTATTTGCCTGACGGAACGCGGATCGATTACCGGGAGTACATCCAGAGACATCCGCACTGGCAGAAAGTCCGGCAGGCACGGTTTGATTTTGATGGAGGCCGGTGCGTTATCTGCCACGAAGATCTGCACGGAAAGGCATTCCAGACGCACCACCTCCATTACAGCCGCCTCGGGAACGAACGGCTGCGGGACGTCATCACTCTCTGCGACAGCTGTCATAAGGCATTTCATGAGAGTTGGACACGGACAAACTTCTGGCGCGGCAAAGAAAGCGGACATTGGGAGGCGTTCAGCCTCGAGCATACTGCGATGCTCTGCTTTCAGCACTGGAGGGAAGACCGCTTGATCAGCAGAGACGTCAACGGCCCGAACCTTTGCAGTAAGGATGTATGCGGCCAGCTCATCGACCAGTATTTCCGGGAAAATAAACTGATAATGCATCCGCGCATTGACCCGAACGACATCTCGCTATTTATCAGGAACAAGCGCTATGAACTGTTCTTTGAAGCCGAAAGTCGCGGGAAGACAGTTGAGGAGTTTTTGGACGAATACTACGGCCCGAAAGTCCGAGGGAAGAATCCTCTCCGGCAAGAAGCCGGGCGCAAAGGCGGGCCGTTCGATCATCGCCCGAAATCATTCCACTTGCATTACCTCGAAAACACAAACATCACCCTTCTCATGGAAGCGGTTGAAAAATTAGAAAAGGAGAACTAAGCATGCAGAAACCTACTGGATACGATGAGGCTAGAGAGAGCGGAGAATTCACCCCGGTTGAGGTTGGCGGACATTATGCCGTCGTGAAGCAGGTCACCGAGACGCAGTCGAGCACCGGGAAGGACATGATCGTCGTTCTGTTCGACTTCTGCCCGCCGGATAAACAGGCCGGATACCACACGGCCGCATTTGAAAGCGACACCCGTGACAACCGGAAGTGGCCTTTCAATGGAAGCAAGTACATCATGGTCAGCGATTACAACGATCCGAATAAAACCAGCAGGGCTTTCAAGACCTTCTGCTCCTGCATTGAGAAGTCCAATAATTACACCGTCCAGTGGGGCGGCGCGAACTGGGGCAAACAGTTCAACGGCAAGAAGATCGGTGTGGTCTATGGGCAGGAAGAGAACGAGTACGAAGGCAAGGTCAGTATGAGAAGCGTTCCCAAGTGGTTCTGTTCGTGGGATGCAGTAAAGGACGCAAGGATTCCCGATCCGAAATATCTGCCCGGACATTCTGCTCCTGCTTCCGGCACGACCCCGGCACAGAACAACGGTTTCATGGACATCCCGGCGACTGCAAAAGAGGACGAAGGCATTCCCTTCTAAGAGGTGGGAATGATGCGCTGGGGAAAATACATTGATGCCGATGAGGTAAAGAAAGCCATATCAATCATCCAGGCACCGGGCAAAGTGTTCGAGATCCGGGTGATAGGGACATCGAAAAAAGACATTCTCAGCGGGTATTTCCGGGATGCAGACACGCTCCTGCGGGAGTTCGACAATATCGACATCCGCGCAAAAAATGCTTACATCACTCTGGGCGAGGTTAAAGACGAATGCTTTGCTCGCGCCCAGAGTGAGCATTTTCTGAAGAGTCCTCAGACGACCAGTGACACAGAAATCACCATGTACAGGTGGCTGTTCGTTGATTTGGATCCAGTGCGGGCGGCGGGAATATCATCGAGCGATGTCGAGCTTGCGGAGGCGGAGAAACTTGCGGAGACGGTTGCAGAGTATCTGCATGACCTTGGATTCACGGAGCCGGTCAAGGCATTAAGCGGGAACGGATACCATCTGCTCTACCGAATCTCCGTGAAGAACGACAAGGCCGGGAGGGCTCTGGTCGAAAAGTGCCTGAAGGTATTGGCGTCAATCTTCGACTCCGATGCGGTCAAAATCGACACGACCAACAGCAACCCGAGTAGAATCTGCAAGCTACACGGAACGCTCGCCCAGAAGGGCACATCAACCCGGACGAGGCCGCACCGCATGAGCCGGATCCTGTCGGCGCCGAAGCGAATAGAGATTACCGGCGAAGATGTTCTGAAGAAACTGGCAGCCGAACTGCCTGACGAACCAGATCCGGGAGACCGGCGGCGGGTGAGTTACCAGCAGGAAGAATTCGACCTGCTCGGCTTCATGCGTGACCACGGAATGACCTATGAGGAGGATTCCAACGACCGGGCGAAGATTTACAAACTCCATGAGTGCCCGTTTGACCACAATCACAGGGACGGCGACGCGAAGATCTTCCAGTATAGCAACGGCGCCATAGCGTTCAAGTGCCATCACAACAGTTGCCGGGGAAAGCGCTGGCAGGATGTACGGATGCTGTTCGACCCGGAGGCGTACACCCGGCATGAGATAGATGACGAAAGGATTGACGCCGGATACAAGGAACATGTCCGAAAGAAATCCATCGAAGCGGCTGAGAAGAGCATGACGCTTGAACCGCCGCAGAAACCTGCGAAAGAGCGGAAGATCCGCAAGCTAAAGACCGCAGAGGCGCTCATGCAGAAGAATCTCCCGGAGCCAAAGGTTTTTGTCGGGGTGGGTGCGGAACTGCCGTTCCTGATGGAGGGAACATGCATCCTGTCGGCAAAGCCGAAGCTTGGGAAGTCGTGGCTTGCACTGGGCATGCTCATAAAAATTGCCAGAGGTGAGCCGTTCCTCGGGTACGAGACGCAGAAATGCAGCGTGCTGTATCTCGACCTTGAGACGAGCGAAGTCCTGCAACAGAGAAGGCTTCGGAAGATTCTCCAGGGCGAGCCAGTCCCGCCGAATTTCTACCTTGAGACGGAGACGGATGCACTGGGGAGCGGCTTCACCGAACAGATCGAGGCATATCTGAATGAAGATCCGACCATCGGCGTGGTCGTGATCGATGTCTTCCAGATTATCCGGTCGCCGTCGAAGAACATGAAAGAGACTGAGTACGAGCACGCATATCGGGACATTACTCCGCTAAATGAACTGGCGCAGAAGCACCACATTGCGATTGTACTTGTATGCCATGACCGGAAAACCGTAGACCCGGACGATCCCTTTTCCAACATCCTCGGGAGCACGGGCCTCCAAGGCGCGGCGACCCAGATGATAGTAATGTTCCGCAAGCGGAAGGACGATCCTATTCACATTTCCGTGAAGGGCAAGACCATCGACGGCCTTCCGGAGCTGGATGTAAAACTGGAAAACGCCCAGTGGTCAGTTGTTGACGCCGTGAATTCAGCCGAAGCAGAAAAAGAAGCCATGATGCGGCAGTACCTTTCCTCCGAAATCAGAACCGCGATTCTTGGGATTATGAACGCGAGCGAATACTGGCGGGGGAGATGCAGCGACCTGATCAGGACGGCGGTCGAACTGGGGTATCCGATTCAGGACAGCGCCAAAGAAGTCGGCGGATTCCTCAACCGGCACATGGGCAGAATACTCGCTGTGGATGAAATCAAGGTGCTGAAAATCAGCAATGGAACAGGCGGAAGTTTGTACGCATTACAAAAGTCACCGTTGATGACCGTTGATACCGTTGATGGCACCGTTGATGACAACTGAAAAGGCTAGTGTTTATGCGGGTATTCTCTATAAAAAACTCTTTACCGTTGTTAGGGGGTTACCGTTGATGAACCGTTGATGCACCGTTGATTCATCAACGGTATCAACGGTATCAACGGTAGATTTTTAGAAACGA
>CAYQBQ010000088.1:0-4477 GCA_964415805.1 uncultured Clostridium sp. | reverse complement strand
GTATCACCTGCAGCATCCATGCCGCTGATCAAGAAGGGCAGTAAAGGATCCGCTGTGCTCCAGCTGCAGAAGATCCTGAACAGCAAAGGATACAAGCTCTCAGAGGACTCTGACTTTGGTCCTGCTACAGAAGCAGCGGTCAAGGCCTTCCAGAAGGCTAACCACCTGGAGACTGATGGTGAGGTGGGTCCTCTTACGTGGGCGGCATTGTTAAAGTGAGAAGAACAGCTCTGTGCACATCTGTTTTTCATATCCCAGGTGCTGTGAAGGCACCTGGGGATTTTTCCATAAGAAACATACTAGCAACACGCTAGTAACAGTGATATTATTAAGAAGCATTTTGAGGGTTTCTGTATTATCAATAAATCACCCAAGAGATAATAAACACTGTACTGAATTACCCCGGAAACACTATGTTTCCGGGGCTTTTCTTTTTGTCCATTTCTCTCAGAATCTGCTCATTAGTAACATACTAGAAACACGCTAGTAACACGGTCTGCGAGGTCTTACGGAAGACTTTTGGAGTCTTACGGAAGATTGGGCCGGCAGTGCTCAATAATCGCTTCACGGGCCTCACGCTTAGTCTTACAGTGCTTTCTGATGCCATCCCTGAAGATGATATCATATCCGTCATGCATGTTCCCTCTGATCCCGGAGATCTGCTGCCTGTTCTTCTCAGCTATCTGCATGGTGTCAAAGATCCCTTCCTGGTCCTTCCTCACCAGGTCCTGTATGTAGGCATTCACAGTCATTCCCTTATCTGATGCAAGGTCCTTGATGATCTGCTTCATTCCCTTTGGTACAGCCAGCTCTATCCTGTCATAGTGCTCTGCCTTGTGCCTGTTCTTATATTCTGTGTTCATATCAGATTAATGGCCTCCAGCTTCTCCGGAAGCTCCAGGTGGGTGTAGACGGTCTCTGTCACTCCCTGTCCTTTATGGCCTACTATCTTCCGGATCAGTCTCTCATCTACCTTTGCCCTTGCCAGCATGCTGATGCAGGTGTGCCTGGTCTCATGGGGCCTGTGGTCCATGCTGAGCAGATCCATCACACCATTCCAGTAGTTATCCCTGAAGACATAATAGGAGAGCTTCTGATCACTCACAGAGCAGACCAGGTACTCACACGGCCTGCTGATCCACTGCTCCATGAGGGGCACTATCTTCTCTGCAATAGGTACTTCACGGATGCCGGCAGCGGTCTTGGCCTCCCTGACATAGAACCATCTATCCTCCAGGTGCACATCTTCCTTCTTCAGATCCAGCAGCTCTCCAATGCGCACACCAGTGTAGATCATGATGAGGATCACGCTGATGTAAGTGTTGGCATCCTTCATCTTCCACAGCCTGCCCAGCTCCTGCTGGGTGAAGGGCCTCCTGTTCATCCTGTTGGGGTTTCCTGGTTTGGTGATGTCCAGGTATCTGATCATCTCCCTTCTGTCAGGTGTGGCCATCTCATGGATCACGGCATAATCCCACATCATGCCAAAGAGATTCTTCATGGTCTTCAGTGTGGGTGTGTTCTTGCCGGATCCATCCATGATCCGCTGCAGGTGGTCCAGCTTGATGTCACAGATTTTCATTCGGCCGATACTATCACAGCACCTGTAGACAGACCTGTATGAGGTAATGGCACTGTCAGAGATCTTCTGGAAGTGTTCCTCTGACCATCTGTCATAGAGCTGATCAAAGGTAATGGAGGATAACTGCAGATCATGCGGATCCTTGTTATAGTCCGAGAGTGCGGTCAGCGCCTCCTGCCTGGTGGGATAGAATCCGATGAAGATATACACCGGCTGGCCATTGTCCTTCCATCCTGTTGTCTTCCTGGCACACCATGGCTTTCTCCTGTGGCCGCTGAGCTTGTACACTGATCCGTATCCGTTTGGTAGTCTGTATCCCATATCTCCCTCCTTTAGAGTTTGCTTAATAAGGCCTGGATGGAGTATACTGATACTACAGGGCAGCAGCTCCTCCAGGACTGTTGTTGATCACCTGCCATGTTGCAGCATGGTGGGTGATTTTTTATGCATTGGATATATAGCACTTGCTATATCATAAAGTCACAGGTCCATCTGTTTTCCCTGATTTAGGAAGCAGATCATCCAGCATTCTTCTGAACTTCATTTCATTGATGGCACCAGCTGACTTCATCACTATTGCCTTCTCTTCACCATCTGACAGGTAATTGATGCTGTACAGATGTTTGACCTTCTTCTTTTCCTGGGCAGTCATAGCGCCAATAATGGCACCGGCACCACCATACAGCACACCACCAACTATGGCTCTACCTATCATGTTTCCACTTTCCACAGTGTCAATGTGCAGGATCCCTGTCCTTGTGATCTTTGAGATCGGCAGCAGGATCTCCTGCTTCTTCCCAAATTCAGTGAATACCACAGCATTCCTGTCAGTGTCCAGCTCCAGGACAATAGGACAGTCCTTCCTCAGAGGGAGTCCTTCACAGTGGTTCATTTGTGTCTTCTCGTGTTTATTCTTACTGAATAATCCCATCACTCCTCCTTCCTGTGTGCATCTTTTTCTATTTCCTGCACATTAACTTTCTCCCAGTCATTTCTGTCAATGTGCTCCATGGCATGGTGGTATGCCTGTACTCTTCCAATGTAAGTCAATCTGGCATTGAGGTATACAGTGTATCCGTCAACACATGGTGTCACCATCTCCCTTACCTGATCAGGTAAGTCCACAAGATATACATATACATTATCCATCAGGGTTAGTCTGTTTAAGCCTCTTCAGTAAATCAGCAGCCATCTGCAGGTCCTCCGGACGGCTGTCTTGTGCTGCATCAAACAGGATACGGAGATAAGGGTCCTCATAGATCTGCTGAGCGGTCCGGGCCGTGTCCTTGTTCTGATAATACCCATCTACCTGTTCATTGGTTTGTACACCAGTCAGCTGGTCAACGGTGATCCCGAAATGATCAGCTATCTTCTTCAGCTTTTCATTGCTTGGTTTGTGTCTGTCGATCTTGGACAGGGAACCACGGCCAAAACCAAGCGCACTCTCCAGGGCAGTGATATTAGTACCATTATTCCTGCATAATTCCTTGATACGTTCGTACAGCATGACGTACTCCTTAAAATGTGCAAAGAATTACGCAATTTTCTGTTGACATACGTGATTAATTACGTATAATAAAACATGTGGGGCGTAAAAAATGACGTAAGTGAGAGAAATATTACGCAACTCTTATATAATTGTTACTCCAATTACATTATATAAAATTTTACGTAATACGTCAATCACACTGCGTCATAGATACGAAATAATCACGGAAAGTGAGGTGAAGAGCGTGAATATTTATGCAAAGATCCAGAGACTTTGCAAGGACCAGAACAAGAGCATCATGGGCCTGGAGGAGGAACTGGGATTTCCAAGAGGAAGCATCTGCAAATGGGATAAAAACATTCCCAGTGTTCTGAAGGTCAAGGCCGTGGCCGATGCATTGAACACCACAGTGGATGAGTTAATGAAGGGAGACTAAGGATGAAACACTGGATGATAAACTACGCCGTCAAATACGTTGACGGACGCACTGAAGAGAAGAGAGCAATTGTGGAAGGCAGAACTGTCACAACCGGATTGGGTACGGCTCTTCTTGACATTATCGATCCGTTACTTGAGCGAGAAGATGTCAACGAAGCGGTCATCTGGAACATCGGGATCATGGAAAATGACGTATTCACGGAGGAGAGCTGACGGATGAGTGGATTACTTTTACCTACATGTAAGGATCTTGATGGTGAGTGCTTTGCCAGGAAAGGTGACAAGTGCATCTGCCTCAAGGAAGGAATGAAAAAATGCCCCTTCAAGAAGCCTGAGCAGTTTGTGACCAATGGAGTCACCTATCCAAGGAGGCATCCTGATGAAAGGGTTGGTGGAAGATGCTGAAGATCACACCGGAAGACGCTGCCGGCATCATGGGATGCAGTGCACAGTTTGTCCGCATCGGCCTGCAGAGAGGCCGGCTGGATATTGGTGACGCTGTGAAGATGTCCAGCAAGTGGACTTACAACATATCACCTGCCAAGCTGGCGGCAAGGCAGGGGATGACGATAGAGGACCTGGTGAAACAGCTGGAGAGGAGTCTGAAATGAAATGCTATTTCAATGACTGTGCAGGAGAGGGAAGGCTGGCGCTGTGCTGTCATGACTGCAGTGATACTGACTGCCCGGAGCGGTGTCCATTCAATGACAGGACAAGCTGCATCTGGCTGACGGAGGATAAGAATGACATTAAGAGAAGTACTGAGCAAGATACCGCTGGAGCATAAGATCAGGATTCGGACAGAGAAGGGATCCAATTTCATCTTCATTGGTATGGCAGGTGAAGTGAATTTTGAGAAGCTGAACAATCAGACCAAGTGCAGGTCCTCAGTAGATCTCATGCTGGCAGTGTTCAACTATGATCCCAGACATCAGAAGGGTTTCGACAGGTATGTGGCGGTATTCAAG
>CAYQBQ010000087.1:1222-4541 GCA_964415805.1 uncultured Clostridium sp. | reverse complement strand
GAAGAAAAAAACTTAAGAAAATTAATATATGAATTTAATAATATTATAAATAATTATGATGAAGAAATAGAGGTTATATTAGTAAATAATGGATCAAATGATAATAGTAATATAATCATGAAAGAATTGAAAGAAAAATATCACTTTATAAAAATTGAAAATGTTGATATTAATAAAGGATATGGATATGGAATATTAAAAGGGCTCAAAGCGGCAAAAGGAGATTATTTGTGTTGGATTCATGCAGATTTACAATTTAATCCATCTGAGATAAAAAAAGGAATACAATTTCTTAAAGACAACAATTATCCTAAAAACGTATTTATAAAAGGGCTAAGAGCCAATAGACCTTGGTCAGACAATTTTTTTACATTTGGAATGAGCATATATGAATCACTTATATTGAAAAGAACATTATGGGATATTAATGCACAACCAACTCTAATACCAAAAGAATTGTATAGAACATGGAAAAATCCGCCATATGATTTTTCATTAGATTTATATGCTTATTATACAGCAAAGATTCAAAAATATAGGATTTATAGATATAAAGTCACACAACATGAAAGAGAAGAAGGAAAATCTTCGTGGAATACAGGATTAAAATCAAGAATTAAACTTATTAAAAGAGTATTAAATTATTCAAAAAGTTTAAAAAGGAGCATATTATGAAAAAAAGGAACTTTCAACAATATACTAACTATGTATGCATAATATTAGTGATAGTATTTTTATTGTTGAATAGAGAAACAATATTTATATTGAATGCTAAACAAATATTTTTAATACTTATACCTTTTTGTTTTATTCATTTATTTAGAGTTATTAGACAATATATGATACTTATGAAAAATAAAATACACATTAAAGAACTTACAAAATCATATTTACTTAGCTCTTTATTAAATACGATTTTACCATATAAATTAGGAGAAATATATAAAATCTACTTGTATGGAGGTTTGATTAAAGATTATAAGAAAAGTGTGATAGCTGTTATCATAGATAAATTTTTTGATGCATTTGTTCTATTAATAATATTTAGCATTGTTGATATAAAAAAAGGACAAGGTTTATCATACATTACTATATTATTGCTTTTAATAGAGTGTGTGATTTTTATAATATATTTTTCATTTAGTAAAACTTACAAGTTTTTGAATCAATATTTAATTATTAATAAACACAATAAAATTACAATAAAATGTTTAAAAATTTTAGAAGAAGCAAATGAATTATATTTAGAAGTGAAAAATATGATAAAATGCAGAGAAATATTATTAATAATTTTAACTGTTTTATCATGGATAATGGAAATATTTTTCGTATATATAATTAAATTTATAAAATATAATGATTTCAGTTTTACAAATTTTATGGAATATATTAACAATTCATTTTTCGGTTTTCAAAATGATTTATCTAATTATTATATACTAGCAACGGTAGTATTAATAGTAATTTTTATGATTTTTATAGGAATTAGAAAAGTTTTAAAAAATTTAAAAAGAGGGTATAAAATATGAAAAAAATAGTTCTAGTTTATGATAATACAATTAATGTATCAGATAAAATAAAAACAATTATAGGAAATAAAAGCTTTGGAGATATTGTTATAAAAAGAAAATCCTTATATGAAAAATTAAAAGAGAATGTCGAAAAAATAAAAGTTAAAGAAAACATTGAATTAATAAGAATAGATAAAAATATTGACTTTGATATTATAAAAAAATATCCAAGTGATACAATATTTTTTCATTTATTTTCTAATATGGCAATAATTGATGATGAAAAATTTAAAATGATTTTAGAAAAACTGACATTTATAAAAGAAAATATGACAGTAGAATCTGAAAAAATTGCAGGGATAATTTTAAAAGATAGAGATAATTATATTAGTTTTTTGGAAGAATACTTACAACTTGATGAATTTATATATAAAACTGAAAATAAGGTAAAATTAGATATATTTATTGATTTAACAGAATATAGCAATTTAATAATGTATATTTCAAATGGATTTGATGCAAGGTATTTTAACAATTTAGAAGGAAATAAATATACTGTTACAAAAAAGAGCACTGATAAAAATAAAATGAAAATGGAATATACATATTATTGGCTATTACCTGAAAACATGAAATCATGGATGGTAATGCCATATGATTATAAAGAAGAAAGTACATATGCTCAGTATACAATGGAAAGAATGCCAATGACAGATGTTGCTATAAGGTGGACACATGGGGCAATTGATGTTGAAGAATTTAACACATTAAAGGACAAAGTATTTTATTTATTTAGTTGTAGGAAACAAAAAGAAATATCAAAAGAAGAATATAAAGAATGTTCAGATAAGTTGTATCTTGAAAAAGTAAGAAAAAGAATAAAAATGTTAAAAGAAAAACAAGAATTTTTACAAATAAGTAAATTAATAGAAAGTGGAACAAAATATAATTCTATTGACGAAATTGAAGAAGAGTATGAAGAATTATATAAAATTGTAAACAAAAAGAATTCAAAAAATATTCCTAGTAGATCTGTGATTGGTCATGGTGATGTGTTTTTTGCTAATATGTTATACAGCAAAGAAACTAATTTGTTAAGATTAATAGATCCAAAGGGAGCATTAGAAGAAAAAGATTTGTGGACTGATCCATACTATGATATTGCAAAACTTTCACATTCTGTATGTGGTAATTATGATTTCTTTAATTCTGGGGCATATGACATACAACTTAACAGTGAAATGCAATTCGAGTTAAATCTACATTTTGATAATTCTAAATACAAAGAAATATTTAAAAAATATCTAGAAAAATCAGAATATAATTATATAATGGTAAGATTATATGAAACTAGTTTGTTTTTATCAATGTTACCACTACATATTGATAATCCCAATAAGGTATTTGGTTTTTTATTAAATGCCATAAATATAATGAAGGAGATAAAAGAAAATGTATGAAGATGTAACACTCATATTCGATGTAGATGGAACTCTATGCCCTATAAAAGATAAAGAAGAATTATATAAAGATTTAATACCAGATGAAGAAATGATAAAAAAACTAAAAGAGTATAAAAAAGAAGGAGCAAAAATAGTATTATATACTTCAAGAAATATGAAAACATATAATGGGAATTTGGGATTGATAAATGCAAATACAGCTGTTAATATTAACGAGACGCTTTTAGCTTATGCAAATAAAACAGATAATATTATTGCTGACGCTAGAAATTTAGGATATGAAATTAGAAAAAGTACTTCATACATTTATGAACTTAATATTACCGTAGGTCCTGGTACTGTTAT
>CAYQBQ010000087.1:0-1212 GCA_964415805.1 uncultured Clostridium sp. | reverse complement strand
GGTTTAATAAATGCAAATACGGCTTTTATTATGCAAGACTGGCTAAAAAAATGGAATATTCCATATGATGAAATCTTTTTTGGAAAACCATGGCCAGGAGGTAGAGGATTGTATATTGATGATAGAGCAGTACGACCTGACGAATTTTTGAATCATTCATTTGAAGAATTAGAAAAAATTTGTAAAAAATCAAGCAGAATACATAAATAATAAAAGAGAGGAAAAACATGAATATTATAATAACAATGGCTGGACAGGGGTCAAGATTTAAAAAAGCAGGATATGAAATACCTAAATATATGGTTGAAGTAAATGGAAAAAATTTATTTCAATGGTCAATGATAAGTCTATCAGATTTTAATAAACAAGATAATGTTAAATATATTTTTATAGTTAGAAAAGAAAATAACTCTAGGCAATTTATATTAGATGAAATGAAAAAAAACAATATAGAAAATGTACATATTGTTGAAATAGACGAATTAACTGATGGACAAGCTACAAGTGCACTTTTAGCAAAAAAATACTGGAGCGAAGAAGAAGAAATGATAGTATATAATATAGATACATATGTGGAGGAAGATACAATTAAATATTCTGACATACAAGGTGAAGGATTTATACCATGTTTTAATGCAAAAGGAGATCATTGGAGTTTTGTGAGGTTAGACGATAATGGAAATGCAATAGAAGTAAGAGAAAAACAAAGAATATCAGATAATTGTACTATTGGACTATATTATTTTAAAAGTTGCAAGTTATATGAATGGCTATATAATAATTATTATAAGGATAATACTAATTTAGAAAAAAATGAAAAATACATAGCTCCATTATATAATTACATGATTAAATTAGGAATGAACGTAAGAATCAGTAATTTACCTTCTGAAAAAGTTCACGTTTTAGGGACACCAGAAGAAGTAGAAGAATTTAAGAAGATAAATAAAATAGTTTAGTAGTAATAATATTAATTCTTTTCGTTGAAAATTTTGGAAAGTGGTTGACAAGTAAGTAAAATAATGGTAAAATTAATAACTGTAATCCGCTTAGTCAAGGTACATAAAAACTAATCAAATTTAGTTACCTTTCGGAAAGGATTAGCGAGTATACAAATAAGGGAGGTGCATTTTAAATGTACGCAGTAATTGAAAGTTGTGGAAAACAATACAAAGTAGCAGAAGGAGATGTAGTATTCTTTGAAAAATTAGA
>CAYQBQ010000086.1:0-4672 GCA_964415805.1 uncultured Clostridium sp. | reverse complement strand
TTACCTGTTCGCTGTTTTCGGACAGTGGGTGTGCGGCCTTGCCTACGATAACCAGCGCTGTTTGCAGCAGCGCGAAATGCGTTTGCGGATGCTGGCGGTGATTGCGGTTTGCGTGCTCTGCGTCCGGCTGCTGCGCGGCGACGGCAGAAGCAAGCGCGTATGGAGGCCGATCCTCGGCGCGGCCTTATCGGTCTGCATGCTTGCGGCCATGGTGTACCCGCTGCTTCAAGCTTGCAACACCCGTGACAGCTTTGCGGTGCACCCGCGCCTGATCGAGCGCGAGGGCGGGGCGCACTGGACGGGCGCACTGGACTGGCTGGAAAAGGAGAAAAAGCTATCCATTGAGGATAAGAAGAACATCGACAATACCATCATCGCACTTGAACAGGCTAAACAGGTGAAGCTGGCAGAGCTGGTCGAGAAAGGTGCTAAGAAGCAACAGCAGGAGAAGGAAAAGGCTGACCGTAAGGCAGAGCAGCAGCGTAAGACGACGTTACGTGAATCTGAAAAGGCAATCGACCTGCAATATAAACTTGATTTGGCAGAGATTGATGCGCTGGCAATATCAGAAAACAAAAAGACACAGATGCGACTGCAGGCAGAGAAAGACCGCTTGCAGAAGTTGATAGCCTTATATAAACAAAACGGTAAGACATTATCCAATGAGGAGATAGCCATCATGGAGCAGCAGATAAAGAACATCGACGAGAAGATGAGAAAGAATGCTCCAAAGGACATCTATGATGTGCTGGGGCTTAATCTGGATGAGGAGAAAAAAGAGGCTATCAATATGTCTTTTGAATATGCCAAGAGTGCGCTGGATGAGTATATGAACGCATGGGTGGAAGCCGCTAACAAGAAGGTGGAGCTTGCCACGAAGGAGGTTGACAGCGCACAGGCGGCTCTTGACGCAGAGCGACAGGCGAGAGCGGAAGGCTATGCAAGTAACGTGGCTTATGCGCAGAAGGAGCTTGACATGGCGAAGAAGAACCAGGAGAAGGCATTGCGTGAGCAGGAGCGTGCGCAACGTGCGCAACTGCTGATGGACTCTATCATGCAGGCATCGAACCTCATCACGGCATCCACGAAGATATGGTCGCAGCTTGGATTCCCATGGGCTATCCCTGCACTTGCTGTCATGTGGGGCTCGTTCGCAGCGTCAAAGATAATGGCTTTCAATGCCACACGAAGCGGTTCGGAGCAGTACGGTGAGGGTACTGTTGAGCTGTTGCAGGGTGGCAGCCACCAGTCTGGCAATGACGTAGACCTCGGTACTAAGAGTGACGGTACACGCAGACGTGCGGAGGGCGGTGAGTTCTTCGCTGTCATCAACAAGCGCAACAGCCGTCGCTTCCGTAAGGAGATACCCGATGTAATCCATTCGCTGAATGACGGAACGTTCGCTGCTAAGTACATGAACGCATACAAGACGGCTGACGGAATGACGGTGGTTGAGATGGGTACGAGCCCTGACCTGCGTGTTCTGTCTGATGATGTCAGTGCGATACGTGAGCAGGGGGAGCGTCGTACCTACACGGACAGCCGTGGCACTCATGTCATATATAAGAACGTGCATCGTATAATCAAAAACTAAGGGAGGGCAGGAGCGTATGATACCAAGATACAGATGGTTTATGACAATCAGCGGTACGATGTACCCTGTGCATCCTGTATATAAGGATGACCTGTCACTGGTCTATGAGATGGAGTCGCAGCAGCGGTTCTTCCGTGCGAAGCTGTCCTCTAAGATTGATTTCGTGGCGGGTGACGCTGACGTAATCGTGGCAGCACCCTTTGACACGGACTTCATCATAGACATGGAGATTAGCGGTGACATGGGTCTGACGTGGACGCAGTATTACCGCTGCCATTTCCACAAGACGGACTGCACCATCAACTATGATGACAGGAAGGTGACCGTGCAGCCGGATACCCTCGACCAATACAATGACATACTGGCTGGACTTGACAAGGAGTTCAACCTCATAGAACTTGCACCTGCCATACAGCCCATCGGGCTGACGAAGCGTCCCATGTTCCAGATATGGACATCGGGCGAGAGCATCGTGTCATGCCTGTGCGGTGGCAATGCCTTTGAGCAGGATATGATGGACACTGGCGAGAACAAGGTGCGTGAGTGTCATTTCGACAGCTTGAACGCTGGATGGGAGTTCAATTTCCAGAATCCACCTGTAAGCGGTTTCGGCAGTCCATTTGTCGGATTTTACAAAGGAGCAGGCAGTGAGTTCTGGTCAAGCGACACGACGTATTACCTCAAGTATTTTGAGTACGACGAGCCAATAACGGACACAGGCTTCATAGGGTATTTCAACGGCATCCGTATCATTGAGACAGCGACAGGTAACGTGCTGTGGGAGTTTGAGCAGGAGAATCTGAGCAAGTACACGGATGATTACAAGGACATCCCTGCCGAACTGGTGTTCAACGGAAGCCAGCAGCTGACGGCATACAAGACGAGCTATGGGGTGTACGGAAGGCTCGTGACGGACAACAGCGTAGGAACTTATGAGATTACGCAGGAGGATGTCGTGGCGAACAACCGCAACTATCACTACTGCCTGCCTTTCACAAGTTTCCAGCTGACGCAGAGCTTACGGACGAGCGTAGAGCCTACACAATGGGGGCGCAACGATCTCGGTCAGTACTTCCTTCCTCCCGATGATATCGCACAGTGGTATCCTGTCGGAAGGTCGCAATGGGTGAATACATCGCTATGGGTGAAGTACACTCCAGCGATGGTTACGTTGGAGCGACAGCAGCGTAAGGCATTCACATTGAAGGACGCTTTCCCTGTGTGGTCTGTCCTGCAGGTGTTGCTCGGCAGCGTGGCGCAGGGTGTCACGCATGAGGGTACGACGGCATACAGCGAGTTCCTGTATGGCAGTGCAAAGGGCATCGTAGACACGACAAGATTGTTCCTTGCCCCTAAGAGCAACGTCATCGTCGGAGAGTATCAGGAGCCAGCCATGAAAGCCCCTGTCACGCTTGGTGAGGTGCTTGCCATGCTGCGTAAGGTGTACGGCTGCTACTGGTTCGTGGACGGACAGAACCGCCTGCGTATAGAGCACATCAGATGGTTCAAGAACGGTGGAGCGTACAGCGGTGACCGTGTTATCGGAACAGACCTCACGGAAGCCATCAATGTGCGCAACGGCAAGGCATGGGCTTTCGCCACGTCGGAGGTGAAGTACAACAAGGAGGAAATGCCAGAGCGTTACCAGTATGAGTGGATGGATGACAGTACGGAGGTATTCAACGGCAAGCCTGTCAATGTCTTGTCAGCGTTCGTACATGAGGGAAAGGTGGAGGAGGTGACGGTGTCTGGTTACACAAGTGACGTGGACTATATGCTGCTCGCCCCAGAGATGTGCAGCAAGGACGGCTTCGCACTGTTGGCGGCAGAGGCAGTGTCTGGAGGGTATGCCGTTCCGATTGTCAGCACGTCCTTCGGTATCTTCTCGCAGGAAGTGCAGAACTATTACCTCTCTATGCGATACCTTGTGCCTGCGTTCCTAACGGATGATATGCCGTCATGGGACATAGAGGTCAACGGACAGCAGAGACGTGCGAGGGGCATACAGCGCAACCGCCAGCAGACCATCAATATCCCTGTGGGTAATACTGACCCAAATATGTTGCAACTGGTGCGAACATATATAGGCGACGGAGAGTGGGGAAGAACGGAGATTAACCTGTCAAGCCGTATGGCGAAGACGCAACTTAACTATGATACTTATGACGAGGAATAACAATCTATCGGTGTTGCCGTTCTACACGGACATCAATGAGCAGAACCACAGGCGGAGCTATGCCTACGGAGAGGTGTACCCGCTGTATTGTCAGACGAACACCCTGCCACCGTTCCAGCTCGTGCGGATGCAGCAGACAGGGCTGCAGGTCGTGTCGTTCAACGAGTACGGCTACAATGTCATCCTGTACTCCGCTGTGATGCCTATGGCGACGAATATGCTGCAGGGACAGTATTATATTGTCCTCAAGACCGCTGCTGCGACGTATTACAGCGACATCATAACGATGGTCAATGATATGTCGGCATACACCAAGATAGAGTGGTATGATGACGAGGACATGGTGATGGACGGATGCCGCATCGTGTACCAGAACCCACGTTTCATCAATCGACTGTGGTTCTCCAGTGAGATAGGCAAGCCGGAGTACACCTTCGACGAGGAGGGAGAGGAGCGTGACGGATTCTTCTTCCCGGAGAAGCAGCTGTCGGAGAAGACATACAAGATGACGGTACTGGCACCCGAGTACCTGTGTGACGTGATGCGGTTCATACGCATGGCTGACTATGTGCGTGTGACGGACAAGTACGGCAGGGAGTATGACTGCGACACGTTCCTTATTACCCCGAAATGGCAGGAGCAAGGCGATCTCGCCAGCGTGGAGATAGAGTTCGAGACGGACACCGTTGCCAAGAAGATAGGGCGAATGGCTGTGCGTAACAATATCGGGGACTACAATATTGACTATAATAACGATTATCTTAATTCTTAGAGACTATGGCTAATTATCAGAATCTTAAAGCGGCAATCTCAGCAGCCATCAGAACGAACGGCAACCAAGAGATTACTGGACAGGTATTGCAGAACGTGCTGAACAGCATCGTGTCTGTGATAGGTGCTAA
>CAYQBQ010000085.1:0-4729 GCA_964415805.1 uncultured Clostridium sp. | reverse complement strand
AAAATCAAATAATCAGATTAATATAAACAAATGAGGAGGAATTAAAAATGTATAAATTAGTAGCAATTGACTTAGACGGAACAATGCTAAATAAATATGGAATTGTAACTGACAATACAAAACAAGTTATAAATGAAACAATAAAAAAAGGAACAGATGTAATAATAGCATCAGGAAGACCAATAGATTCAATAAAAACAATAGCAAAAGAAATTGGTTCAGAAAATTATTTTATAGCAGGAAATGGTTCTTTAATCTATGATATCAAAAAAGATCAAATTATATACGAAAAATTTTTGGATAAGCAGAAAATATTAGAAATAATAGATATATGTGAAAACAATAGTATTTCTTATAATATTTATACAGAAGAAACAATATTAGCAAAAAAATTAGAATACAATGTTTTATACTATTACAAAGAAAATTTAAAAAAAGAAGAAAAAAATAAAACAAATATAACTATAGTAGAAGATATGAAAAATTATATAAAAAATTCACAAAATGATAAATTTCTAAAATTAACAATTTGTGATGAAAGCAAAACAATATTCAATTCAATTATAAGAAAATTAAGAGAAATATCAAATATCGATGTACTTGATGTTGGTCATATGTCTAGAAAAACAATAAGACAGGGGACAGAAGAAGTAAATATAGAATATTATTATACAGAGATTAGTTTGAAAGATGTTGATAAATGGAACGCAATAGAATATTTAATAGATAAATTAAATATAGATAAGGAAGAAGTAATTGCAATTCGGAGACAACATAAATGATAAAAAAATGATTGAAAATGCAGGAATAGGTGTCGCAATGGGACAAAGTACACCTGTAATTAAAGAAATAGCAGACTATGTTACCGAAGACAAGGTGTAAGTATAGCAATTCAAAAATATTGTTAAAAATTATAAAAAATTAAACAAAAATATAATATTACATTTTTATTACAACAATATTACAAACATATTAACTTTTAATTACAAAAGAGTATTTTGTTGATTTCAATATTAATTTGATGTAAAATGTATTAAGAGGTTATAAAGAAAAAGGAGGAATTTGTAATGGCAACAAATCCAATGCAAAGAAAAGCAAGAAATTCATTTTTATTAGGAGTAGTAATTACTTTAGTAATAGCAGGATTAATAATAGCATTTTTAATTCTACAATTAAAAAATTATAAGGAAAAAGAGGAACAAGAAAAAGCTAACAGTGTTAAAGTATGGGTATTATCACAAGATGTTATATCTGGACAAGTAATAACAACAGACATGCTAACACAACAAGTCACAAATAAAAGCTTTGTGCCAAGTAATGCTATAGGAGATATGTCAATTTTGTCAAGTTACGCATTATCTGATAAAGAAGGAAATGAAGTAATAACAGAATATAAGAATAATGTAGCAACACTTTATTTATCTAAAAATGGAACTAAATATGAAATAAAAACAGAAGACGAGACAGGAAGCTATTATATTGAAAAGAGCGGAAATAAAGAATATATAGAACTTTCAGAAGACCCTATAATAGCAAAAGTAAATTTAAATAAAAATTCTGTTATAACAATAGATATGATATCAAAATCAAATGAAAAAACAACAGACGATTTAAGAAAACAAGAATATAATATGTTAGTGTTACCAACACAATTAGAAACAGGAGAATATATTGATGTAAGATTATCATTACCATCTGGACAGGATTATATAGTTGTTTCTAAAAAACAAGTAGAAATTCCACAAATTAATGGGGTAGATTCTGATGATACAATTTGGGTAAAATTAACAGAAGGCGAAATTATAACAATGAATAATGCTATTGTTGATGCATATAGAATGCAAGGTTCAAAATTATATGTAACAACATACACAGAAGCAGGAATACAAAATGCTGCAACACCAACATATGTGCCAACAGGAGAAGTTATGCAGTTAATAAATGATAACCCTAATATTGTACAAACAGCAAAAAATGCATTAATTTCTAGATATAATTCAAATCAAGGAACGGTAAGAAACAATGTTATAAATCCAACTATTAATAGTAATGGAGAAGAAGGACAAGAAAACTTAAAAACAAAAGTAGAAGAAAGTATAACAAACTCTAAAGAAAATAGAAAAGAATACTTACAATCTCTAGGGGGAGAATAAAAAAGATATTACTTGATAAAAATAATCGAAAGGAAGGTTACATATGAAAAAAATAGGATTCATAGGAGCTTATGACAAAACAGATATGTTATTAAATATAGCAAAAATATTAACAACTATGAAAAACAGAGTATTAATAATAGATTCAACAATAAATCAAAAAGCTAGATACGTGGTTCCATCAATGAATCCTACAGTATCTTATATAACTTCTTTCGAAGATATAGATGTGGCAATAGGGTTTAATAGTATTGAAGAAATTAAAAAATATGAGGGGACAACAGGAAACTTAGAATATGATATTTTATTAGTAGATAGTGATACAGAGGAAAGAATAGAAGAATTCGAACTTAATAAAGCAGATAAAAATTATTTTGTAACATCATTTGATATATATTCTTTAAAAAGAGGGGTCGAGATACTAAGAGGATTAGAAAACCAATTAAACTTGACAAAAATATTGTTTACAAAAGAAATGTTAAAGGAAGAAGATGATTATTTGAATTTTCTTTCATTGGGATGCAAAATCGTTTGGGATGAAGAAAGAATATACTTTCCTATAGAAAATGGAGATTTGACTGCGATATCTGAAAATCAAAGAGTACAAAAAATCAAATTTAAAAAATTAAGTATACAATATAAAGATAATTTAGGTTTTATTGTACAACAAATATTAAATAAAAAAAGTGATTCGGACATAAGAAAAACTATAAAAATGATAGAAAGAGGAGCATAACGATGTCAGTTATAACATTTGTCAATGGCATGGAAGAAGAAACAGGCAAAACGATGTCTTTAGTTGCAATTGCAACAAACATGGCTATTGAATACAATAATAAAATATTAATTATTTCTACGACTAATAAAGAAGGCAAATTAAAATCTTGTTATTTTGAAGACAAAGAAGTTAAAAAAATCAGATTAGGACTTTTTGGAAATAATAATTCAATTGTTGATAACGGAAACGGAATAGATGGAATTATAAGAATAGCAAGGAGTAATAAATTAACACCTGAAATGATAACCAATTATACTAGAGTTGTATTTAAAGATAGACTTGAAGTACTTCTAGGTGTTAATAATTCAAAAGAGGAAAATGAAAAAGAAATTGCTGAAGAATATTTAGACATAATAAGTGTAGCAAACATGTATTATGATAAGGTTTTTGTAGATCTAGACAACAACTTAAACGAACAGATAAGACAACAAATAATAGACAGATCAGATTTAGTAATAGTAAATACAAGCCAAAATTATAATAGTATAAAAAAACTAAAGAAAATAAAAGAAACAAGTGATTTGTTAAAATCACCAAAATCACTTGTTTTAGTTGGAAGATACGATAAATATTCAAAATATAATTCAAAAAATATTTCAAGATTTTTAGAAGAAAAAAATCAAGTTTTAACAATACCATATAACACATTATTCTTTGAAGCTGCTAATGAAGCTGGGGTACCAGATTTACTTTTAAGTTTAAGAAAGACTATAGATTCAGAAGATAGAAATGCTATTTTTATAGAAGAAATAAAAAGAGCATCAGAAAATATTACATATAGACTTCAAGAATTGCAATCAATGATATAATAAATAATTTAAAGTTTATGTGTGATGTGTGAACTAATGAAATGAGAGGAAGGGAGAATATCAATGACAATAACAAATATTCTATTAACTTTAGTTGTTCTAGTGGTAGCAGTTGCAGCCATGTACTATTTTATAAAAAAGAAACGTGAAGCACCTACAGAAAACGTAATTGATGTAGATGACAAGACTTATACACTAGATAAAATGAAAGAATTTGTTAAAAGAAGACTAGATGAAATAACAAAAGTAAACTTATATGATATAGGTCTTTCAGAAGAAGAATTGAAGAGAAGAAAAAATAAAAAATATGAATTAAAAAAGGCTTTAAAAGGTTGTACATATGGAGATGTAAATGATAAAAAATATGTAAAAGAATTGATATTTGATTTACTTTCAAAAGAATACGGAGTAAATGAAGCAAACATATCAAGAGCAATTCCATTTGATATCCCTTCATTATTAACACCACAGGACAAGTTTGACATTCTTATATATATGTATAAAAAAGATTTTGGATACGAGGCATTAACAGAATTAATAAAAAAATACGACTTAGCAGAATTAAAATATATTGAAGGAGAGACTAAACCATCATATGTTATAACATCACAAGAAATAGAAGATATATTTGAAAAAGAAAATCTAAAATTGGATTTTACAGATAAATTATCAGTTGTAGTACAAAGAATATATCAAAAATATAAAGGATATAGTAGCATAGATGAAGTCAGAGATATGAATATAGATGGTGTATCTGGTGGTGTATCAGGACTTCCAGAAAGTTTCTTGAGTCAAGTAGCACAAACATCAGATTCAGACTATTTAGCACAAGTTTCAGAACATAAAGTACCAAGAGCATGTGACAGTATTTGGATATTCTTCCAAGGTAAATCAATACGTTTAGCATTTTTAAGTTTTGGAACAGAAGCAGAATTAAAAAGAGTATGTCAAAATATTTATAAATACAATAACCCAGGACAATTATCTGA
>CAYQBQ010000084.1:0-4772 GCA_964415805.1 uncultured Clostridium sp. | reverse complement strand
ACAAAAAAAGCAAAAAATAAAAAAAGCAGGGATTTGAAGTGGTGGCCCCATAATCCCTCAGAAAACAGGGTTTATGGGGCCAGTACATAAAATCCCTAAGTTTTGGAGGAAAACCATGGAAAAGAAGAATTGGTTTAACAAAGAAGTAGAAGAGATTGAAAAAGAACTAAAAACACATAAAGAAAATGGGCTTACTGAAGAGCAAGTAATACAGATAAGAGAAAAAAGTGGATATAATGAGTTGGAAGCTGCTAAAAAGAAATCTTTATTACAAAGATTTATAGACCAATTTAAAGATTTTTCTATAATAGTATTAATAATAGCAGCAATAGTATCAGGAGTTGTTGGGATACAACAAGGTAACGGAATAACAGATACAATAATAATTTTGATAGTTGTGCTTGTAAATGCAATAATAGGAGTAGCACAAGAAAGTAAAGCAGAAAAGTCATTAGAAGCATTACAAAAATTAAGTGACCATGCATCAAAGGTTATAAGGGATGGAAATATGAAAGTGATTCCTGCAAAAGAACTAGTACCAGGCGATTTAGTAGTTCTAGACACAGGAGATTATATACCAGCAGATTTAAGAATTGTAGAAGAAGCAAATCTGAAATCACAAGAAAGTTCATTAACAGGTGAATCTGTACCAGTTGAAAAAACTTCAGAAATCATAGAAGATACAGAAATCGGTATAGGTGATAGAAAGAATATGCTATTTTCATCTAGTTTGGTAACATATGGTAGAGGAAAGGGAATTGTTGTAGAAACAGGGATGACAACAGAAGTTGGAAAAATAGCAGGAATGATAAATTCAACAGAAAAGCAAGAAACACCATTACAACAAAAATTAAATAAATTAGGAAAAACATTAGGAATTGTAGCATTAATAATTTGTGCGGTAATATTTGTAGTTGGTTTAATACAAGGAAAAGAACCAATTAATATGTTTATGACAGCTGTATCATTAGCAGTTGCAGCAATACCAGAAGGATTAGCAGCTGTATCTACAATTGTTTTAGCGATAGGTGTTCAAAAGATGGTAAAGAAAAATGCAATAGTTAAAAGACTACCAGCAGTTGAAACATTAGGAAGCAGTACAGTTATATGTTCAGATAAAACAGGAACACTAACACAAAACAAAATGACAGTAGAAAAAATCTTTTGGAACAATGCTATAAGAGATGCTGAAAATATATTAGAAGATGAAATAGATGAAGAATTAAAAAAATTAGTATATGCAAATATGTTGTGTAATGATACAAAAATATCGCAAGATGGAACTCTAACAGGCGACCCAACTGAAACTGCACTAGTTGATATGGCATTTAACTTGAACTTTGACCCAAGTTTATATGATAGAGCGCCTCGTGTTCAAGAGATACCATTTGATTCAGATAGAAAATTAATGACAACCGTAAATGAATTAAATGGAAAATATGTAGTGTTTACAAAAGGTGGAATAGACGAATTATTAAAAAGATGTACAGCATACGAAATAAACAATGAAATTCATTTTAATATTAGTGAATATATAAATCAATTAAGAGAAAAAAATGAAGAAATGGCAAGAGAAGCTTTAAGAGTATTAGGATGTGCATATAAAGAAATAGACCATATACCATCAAAAGAAGAAATGGAAACAATAGAAAACGACCTGATATTTATAGGTATGGTAGGAATGATAGATCCACCAAGAGAAGAAGCAAAAGTTGCAGTTGAAAAATGTAAAACAGCAGGAATAAAAGTTGTAATGATTACAGGTGACCATAAAATTACAGCAACAGCGATTGCTAAAAAATTAGGAATACTTGAAAATGATGATGAAGCAATAACAGGTAGTGAACTTGAACAAATGACAGACGAAGAATTAACACAAAATGTTAGAAAATATTCAGTTTATGCAAGAGTTTCACCGGAACATAAAGTTAGAATTGTAAATGCTTGGCAAAAAAATGGCGAAGTTGTCGCTATGACAGGTGATGGAGTAAATGATAGTCCTGCACTAAAAAAAGCAGATATAGGTTGTGCAATGGGAATGGTTGGAACAGATGTAGCAAAAGAAGCTGCAGATGTAATTTTAACAGATGATAATTTTGCAACAGTTGTATCTGCAGTAGAAGAAGGAAGAAGAATATATGACAATATTTTAAAAGTAATTCAATTCTTACTTTCGAGTAATGTTGGAGAAATAATAGTATTATTCTTTGCAACACTATTAACACCATTATTTAGTAAATGGTTTGGAATAACAGACATTAACAGTTTGGAAATATTATTACCAATTCATATTTTGTGGATTAATTTAGTAACAGATTCATTACCAGCATTAGCACTAGCGTTTGACCCAGCAAATAGTGATATAATGAATAGGAAACCAGTAAAGCCAGGAAAAGGTGTATTTACAAAAGGAATGACATGGAGAGTTATATACCAAGGTTTAATGATAGGTGGATTAACATTAGCAGCATTTATGATTGGATTAGCAACTACAAAAACACCTATAGATGGATTAACACTTGATCAATCTAAAATAGAAGTCGGACAAACTATGGCATTTATAACATTAGCACTTTCAGAATTGACACATGTATTTAATGTAAGAAATAATAGAAAATCAATATTTAAAACAGGAATATTTAATAATATGAAATTAATTGGAGCAGTTGTTATTTCAGCACTTTTAGTGTTCGTTATTTTATTGATACCTGGATTAAGAGAGATATTTAGTATACCAGTTCTACCAACTGAAAATATCATAGAACTTGTTTGCTTAGTATTAGCTCCTATTGTAATTGTTGAAATATTTAAGTTGTTTAAGATAAACGGAGAAGAATAAAAAATAAAAAAGTACAAGTTTTACAAAAAAAGACTTGTACTTTTTTTGAATTATTATTATAATATTATAAAATACCAAGGAGGAAATAAAAAATGTACATATTTAATAAGATAACGGTAAATCCACAACTACCAAAAAGAATAGAAAAATTATCAGAAATATCAAACAACCTATGGTGGTCATGGAATACAGAATTTTTAAGATTATTTAAAATAATAGACAGAGACCTATGGGAAACATGCGAAAAAAACCCAGTAAAATTTTTAAAGTTAGTATCTCAAGATAGATTAGAACAAATAACAAAAAACACAGAATTTTTAAAAGAATATGATAAATTATCAAAACAATTTGAAGACTATATGAACAGTAAAAATACATGGTTTTCAAATAAATACCCTGAAAACAAAAATGATTTAATAGCATATTTTTCAGCAGAATATGGACTAGACCAAACAATACCAATATATTCAGGAGGACTAGGAATACTATCAGGAGACCATTTAAAATCTGCAAGTGATTTAGGAATTCCATTAGTAGCAGTAGGACTACTATATAAAAATGGATATTTTCATCAAAAAATAAATGGATATGGAGACCAAGAAGAAGAATATAATAATATAGAATTAAGTAATTTACCAATAAATCCAGTAAAAGATAGCAATGGTGAAGAATTAACAATATATGTTAAACTTGAAAAAAGAAAAGTATACTTAAAAGTTTGGCAAATAAATGTAGGAAGAATAAAATTATATTTATTAGACTCTGACATAGATCAAAACAATCAAGAAGATAGAGAAATAACATTAAGATTATACGGCGGAGACCAAGAAATGAGAATAAAACAAGAAATTATTCTTGGTATGGGAGGAACCAATTTATTAACAAGAGCATTAAAATTAAATCCAACCATATATCATATGAACGAAGGACATTCTGCATTCTTAATATTAGAGTTAATAAAAAATATAATAAAAGAAAAACAAGTATCATTTGAAGTTGCAAAAGATATAGCAAGCTCAAAAACAGTATTTACAACACACACACCAGTTCCGGCTGGAAATGATATATTTCCAATAGAATTAGTAGAAAAATACTTTAAAGAATTCTGGCCAAGATTAGGATTAGACAGAGAAGCATTCTTAAAATTAGGTATGAAACCATGTAAAGAATTAGAACATGGATTTAACATGGGAATATTGGCACTAAAAGTTGCAGGAAAGAAAAACGGGGTTAGTAAACTACATGGAGCAGTTTCAAGAGAATTATTTGGAGATGTATGGCCAGAAATAGCAGCAAATGAATCACCAATAACATATGTAACAAACGGTATACATACATGTTCATGGCTTGCACCATCATTAAAAGAATTATATAATAAATATTTGATTCCATATTGGCAAGATAATATACACAATGATGAAGTATGGAAAAATATAAACAATATACCAAATAAAGAACTATGGAAAATTCATAGACAAAGAAAAATAAAATTATTAGATATAGTAAAAGAGAACACAACTAATAGATTAAGAAGGTCAGGATATAACTACGAAGAAATAAATGACATAACATCAAAATTAAATCCAGACATATTAACAATCGGATTCTCAAGAAGATTTGCTACATACAAAAGAGCAACATTAATATTTAAAGATTTAGAAAGAATAACACAAATATTAAACAATCAAGATAAACCAGTTCAATTAATATTTGCCGGAAAAGCACATCCAGCAGATAAAGAAGGAAAAGACTTAATAAAAAGAATTCATGAAATATCAATGATGCCACAATTTAAAGGAAAAATATTCATACTAGAAAATTACAACATAGCAATGTCTAGATATTTAGTAAGTGGTGTAGATGTATGGCTTAATAATCCAAGAAGACCAATGGAAGCATCAGGAACAAGTGGACAAAAAGCATCTGTAAATGG
>CAYQBQ010000083.1:0-4844 GCA_964415805.1 uncultured Clostridium sp. | reverse complement strand
TCACGTCGCCTGCGGAGTAGGTCGGGTACATACTGTCGCCCTAGACGGTGATGCCGATGCAGCCGTTCATCGCTGGTCCGCTGACATACTCCGTCACGCTGTGCTCGTCGCCCTCAAGCCCTATCCCTGTGCCTGCCGACACACGAATGTCGAGGATGGGCTGGCGTTCTGTGAGCGGTGCGCTGACATCGAAGATGTCCTCTCCCATGACCTTGTTAATCTCCACTTGCCTGGAGTGCGAGAAGGTCTCTGCGTTGAGACGTGAGCTAAGAGCTTGTGGTGATATTCCAAGCCGTGATGCGAGGTCAACGAGGCTGACCCTTCTTTGCCGGAGGACATAGCGTGCCTCCTTTCCTGTCATCTTCTTATCATCCATGATTCCTATGTTTAAAATGTTTTAAAAATAAAGAGTGTTTCTATTTAATATATTAAAAATATTTAAAAGATAAAGAGCATCCTTGTTTTTTATAAAGGAAATATTTAATTTTGTATCGCATTTCAGTGCAAAGATAAGGAAAAAGTTTAGAAATCACAATACCTCATAAGGGGTAATTTTTAAAAAACTTAGAAATTATGAAAAAGAATGAAGTAAGCGGTTACAGCACCAAGTTCATCAATCAGAACTTCCGCATCAAGGTGTATGGCAGAGACGAGAAGGGCAGGAGAATCAACAGCCTGTACGGTGTAAGCGGTATTATCGCAATGATTGGAGAGGAGCTTCTGTTCAAGTTCATCCGCAGGGCGATTGAGAGTATGAGGGACGTATGCGTATGCAAGCTGCGTCGTGGTCTGGTTGTTTCACTGTATGTAAAGTAAGGAGGACAGGTATATGAAGAACGTGGTAAGACAGATAGCAGACGGTGTTCGTGAGGAGATGTACGATGCGATAAAGTGGGGCAATGACTTCTTCTCTTTTGAAAAGGACTACGACCATGCCACTGTTACGGTTGAAGGTCGTAAGGTTCGCATGGTAAGCGGTTACAGGTTCTGGGATGTGTCGGTGCTTGCCGACCATGACAACGATCATGAGAGCCCGATGCTGGAGCAGGCAGTGTTGGATGCTCTGCCAAGCTACGACGAGGTATATGACGAGGTAGAAAGTGATATCAATTAATAACTAAAACAAAGTAGATTATGAGAACAAGCAACAAGAAACAAGCTATCGCCCCTGCCATCCGTGAGATGGCGGTGGGTGAGCGTCTGGTGTACCCATTGACACGCTACACCAGTGTACAGAACACTCTGGTACTAATCCGCAGGAAGTTCCCCGACAAGCGGTGGTCTACCTCCTGTATAACAGGTAACGTGGAGGTCGTGCGAGAGAAATGAGCTGTCAAGAGCTGAGTTACTGGTTGCGCTGCAGTATGCCAAAGGTCTTTCGGACAAGGAGGTGGCGGCAAGCCTGTACAGAAGCTACTGGACGGTCAAGACGCAGAAGAGAGCCATCTACCAGAAGCTGGGTATCAGCAAGGACACGGAGCTGCTGTGGTGGTGTATCTGCAAGAGACTGGGAATAGAGTTTAATTTACAATCAATCCGTACCAAAGGTATCAATATCCTACATGATGCAACAGGAGACAACGTATAACGCAGACGCAGCAAGGCTGTCGGTCATCCTCCGGGTGATGAACGGCAAGACCTTCGGCTTCCGTTACTCCGAGCAGATCGTGGGTGGACGTGCCAGGCTGGAGCAGCTTATCATCGAGGGCAAGATACGTGCCGAGAAGGTGAACAGCAGGGCGCAGAACGGCAAATGGCAGTGCAATGCCAGTGATGTCCTGCGGTACGCAGTAATTAAGTAAGGAATTATGAAAGACATCATCAAGGACTATATGACCGAGCAGTTCACGGTCAGGGAGTGGCTCATATACGGTGTAGCCTATCCGTTGGGAATCATCATTTTATGTATCATTTTATAAACAATTTCTATTATGGGAACATTCAGAAAGCTATTAGCAAGTGAGATTGACTGCCGTGTTGCGACTGTCAAGCAGCCAAGCCAGGACGGCAAGGGCGGTGGTGTGAGCATCCTGCTGTATAAGGATGCGAGAGTAGATATGCGCCTGTTGGACGAAGTCTACGGTGCTATGGGATGGAAGCGTGAGCATCAGGTGCTTGACGGTCGCCTGTACTGCACAATCAGTGTCTATGACAAGGAGAGCGGGCAGTGGGTCAGCAAGCAGGACGTTGGAGTGGAGAGCTACACGGAGAAGGAGAAGGGACAGGCTTCCGACTCGTTCAAAAGAGCAGGCTTCAACTGGGGCATCGGTCGTGAGCTCTACACGGCTCCCTTCATCTGGGTAAACCTCAGGGAGAAGGACTGGAGAAAGGGGCAGGGCGGTATGCAGCCTAATATCAGCCTTGATGTTGCGGAGATACAGTATGACGGTGATGACATCAGTTACCTGCGTCTGGTTGACAAGTATGGTGCGGAGCGTTTCAAGTGGGGCAAGCCACAGGCTGCTTCCGTCAGCCTGCAGAAAGCCATTGATGAGCTGAGAGCCTGCAAGAGCGTTGACGAGGTGAAGGCGGTATGGAACAAGTACCCCCTTTTCAAGACGAACCAAGAGTTCGTTGATGTGTGTACGGATATGGGTAATCAATTAAAGGAGGACTAAGATATGGAGAATATTATGAAGTTACCGAAGTGCGATGTTATCTTCGACAAGGAGACACATGAGTATCACAAACAGGGCATGAAGCTGAGTGGTGTTACACCTATTATATCGTGGCTGTTCCCCGAGACATACGCAGGGATACCGCAGTCAGTGATGACGGCTGCAGCAGAGTATGGCAGCATGATACACAGTGCGTGCCAGATGTCAGACGTGGTGGGTATAGCGGAGCATGAGAGCGTAAGGGCTTACCAGTCGCTCAAGAAGCGCATGGGACTGAAGACTATAGCGAACGAGTACCTTGTGAGTGACGAGGTGTCAATAGCGAGCAGCATTGATGTGGTATGTGAGCAGGACGGCATCGAGGGTGACGCACTGGCAGACATCAAGACGACGAGCCGTGTGCATCATCATCATCTCGCAGTGCAGCTGTCTATATACGCATGGCTTTATGAGTGGCAGACAGGTCGCAAGGTAGGTAACCTGTATTGTATCTGGTTGCCGAAGGAGCGTTACGGACAGCCCGACATCATACCAGTGCAGCGTCTGGCTTCGGAGGTGTGCCAGTTCATCGTGAAGGAGTACTTCACCGCTGGCAAC
Source organism: uncultured Clostridium sp. (assembly GCA_964415805.1). Lineage (GTDB taxonomy): Bacteria > Bacillota > Clostridia > TANB77 > CAG-508 > CAG-269. The sequence continues at coordinate 1,629 of CAYQBQ010000083.1, read as the reverse complement.
ACCAACGAGAAGGCACGACAGGCACTTGTCGACGCAGGTCTTGACATCACGGAGAGCGTTCCGCAGATCGCAGCGGAGCAGATACCAGCCCAGTACGGTGATGTTGTTGACGAGGTCATCCGTATAGAGACGGAGCTTGCATCCCTCAAGGAGCGTGAGAAGACATTGAAGGACGGACTGTTGCAGCTGATGCGTGAGAACGGAGTGAAGAAATGGACGGCTGACGGTCTGACGCTGACGTACATTGCGGAGACGAAGCGTAAGGCTGTCGACACGAAGAAGCTGCAGGCAGAGTACCCGGATGTGTATGACAAGTGCATCCGTGAGAGCAAGGTGAGTGACACAATCAAGATAACTGTTAGTTAATATTTAGTATTATGGCAAATGTAATTACAGGCAAGGTCATTGCCGTGAGTGAGATTCAACGCACCCAGCCGAAGGATGCAAGTAAGCAACCGACAGAGTACCGTCAGCTGTTCATCGACTGCACACGCTACGACCCCTATACAGGGGAGCGTAGCCAGTATGAGAACACACCGCTTCTGGACTTCCAGGGGGAGAACATGAAGCTGCTGGATGGTCTCAAGAAGGGCGACATCGTGAGCGTGTCGATAGACATCACTGGCAGGAAGTACACCGACGAGAAGGGGCAGACGAGGATATTCAATTCCATACGTCCTTACCAGCTTCGTAAGCTGGAGCGTCAGCAGGTGGCTGCACCAGTTCAGCAGCCAGTGCAGCAGCCTACTGCAACGAAACAGACAGGAACAGACGGACTTCCATTCTAAGAGAGTATGGCGAAGACTATCAACATGACTAAGATGGGTGAGCAGGTTACCTATGACAAGGAGCCTGCCACCATCCTTGCCACGCTGCGTAACGGACACTACGTTATCACGATAGCAAGGAGGAAGGAGCCACGCAGTATAGAGCAGAACGCTCTGATGTGGCTGTGGTTCTCCTGCATGGAGCAGGAGACAGGTACACCGAGGCAGGACATCCACGACTACTATTGTCAGAAGTTCCTGCAGCGTACTATCTCATGGAACGGACGGACGGAGACGATCACGGAGGGAACGAGCCGACAGACAAAGGAGCGCATGACGGTATTCTTGAATCAGATACAGGCAGACGCTGCTTCGGAGTTCGGCATTGCGTTACCCAGCCCAGAGGACAGGTATTGGGAGGAATTTTACAACGAATACAAATGAAACAAGTAGAGTTATATAACGACCATTTTCAGAATTTCAAGGTGTATGGTATCCCCCACGCACAACTGATTATCGCAGACCCTCCTTACAATCTGGGTAAGAACGCTTACGCTTCCAATCCTGCATGGTATAAGGATGGGGACAATAAGAACGGTGAGAGTGAGCTTGCAGGTAAGGAGTTCTTTGACACGGACAAGGATTTCCGTCCTGCGGAGTTCATGCACTTCTGCAGTCAGATGTTAGTAAAAGAGCCAAAGACAGGTGTCACGGATGAGGAAGCGGAAACGATAGGCGAAAGCGGAAGAAAAAAGAGTAACGCACCATGTATGGTATTGTTCTGTGCTTTTGAACAGTTGCAGTATTATATTGACATCGGTAAGCGTTACGGATTCATGCACTATATCCCGTTGGTGTTTCG
>CAYQBQ010000082.1:0-4850 GCA_964415805.1 uncultured Clostridium sp. | reverse complement strand
ATATAGGAGTTGTAGACAAAATCTTTACAAGAGTTGGAGCATCAGATGACTTAAGCATGGGACAAAGTACATTTATGGTAGAAATGATGGAAGTAGCAACAATTCTTAAAGAAGCAACAGCAAACAGCTTAGTAATATTAGATGAAATAGGAAGAGGAACATCAACATATGACGGTTTATCAATTGCTTGGGCTGTTGCAGAATATATAGCTGACAAAGAAAAATGCGGGGCTAAAACATTATTTGCAACACATTACCACGAATTAACAGAACTAGAAGAAAAACTTGAAGGAGTAAAAAATTACAATATAGCAGTTAAAGAAAAAGGAGAAGACATAATCTTTTTAAGAAAAATCTTAAGAGGAGGAACAGACGAAAGTTATGGTATACATGTTGCACGTCTTGCAGGTGTACCAAAAGCTGTAACACAAAAGGCTGATGAAATCTTAAGAGGTCTTGAAAGAAAGAATATTTTAACTGGTAAGAAACAAGAAAAAGAAAGTAAAAGAACTGTTGAGGGACAATTTGATATATTTAACTATAAACTTGCTGAAATTGCTCACGAAATAGATAAAGTTAATTTGAATGAGTTGACACCAATTGATGCTTTGAATACTTTAGTTAGAATAAAAGAAAAAATGAAATAGGGATTAAGGGGCCACCACACAAAATCCCTTTTTTTCAACCAATTTAACACCCATTGATTGAAAAAAAGGGATTTAGAGTGGTGGTCCCTTAATCCCGAAATTTTTACTGAAAAGAACGTAAAAGAATCTTTTCAGCTTCAAAACAAGAACCCAAAAAGTTATCTACAATCTTTTTATATTTTGTATCTTCTGCAATTATTTTTTCAATGTCATCTAAAGTATTAACATCAATAAATGCATTGCGCAGAGTACTAAAAATTGGTAATATTGGAGACAAATCCTTTTGTTCAAGTAAAAAAAGAATTTTTTCATCACAACTATAAGATGATGAAATTACTTTTTCACAGTACAAATAATTTGTGCCATTTTGGGTTAATAATCTTGTTTTATCAGTAAAAAAAGTCATAATTACCTCCATTTGTAAGTAATATAATCAATGGGTTACATAAATATTATAACATAAAAAAGTCAATTGGACAATATAAAAAATAGAATTATTTATAGGTGTATGATGAATTACTTTCAACTAAAGGTAATCTAGGAATTCCAAAATTAAATCCCATTTTATTTAAAGTCGCTTTAACAGGAATAGGATTAACCTCAGAAAACAACTCATTTATCAAAGAAATGCTATCTAGTTGCATATTTTTTGCATCATCAAAATTACCATTTAAAAAATTCCAAATCATATCATGAGTGAATTTTGGTCTGATATTTGATAAAACAGAAATAACACCTAAACCACCTAAAGAACAAATCGGTATAGCTTGGTCATCATTACCAGAATAAATGTGTAAGTTATAACCACATAGATGAGCAATTTGAGCAACTTGTGAAATGTTTCCGACTAGCCTCTTTTATTGCAACAATGTTATCAACTTTAGATAATTCTAAACAAGTTTCTGGTTCTATATTCATACCAGTTCTACTAGGTACATTATATAAAACAATAGGAATATTAATACTATCAGCAATTGCTTTATAATGAGAAATTAACCCCTTTTGAGTCGTTTTATTATAATATGGAGTTACAACTAAAACTCCATCAACTCCTAATGATTCAGCAATCTTTGACATTTCAATAGCTTCTTTTGTATTATTTGACCCAGTTCCAGCTATTACGGGAATTTGTCTATTTGAAACTTTCAAAGCACATTTTATAACTTCAATTTTTTCATCTTTAGTCATAGTAGAGCTTTCACCAGTTGTACCACAAACAATTAAAGCATCGATATCATTCTTAATTTGAAATTGCAAAAATTTCTCAAACTCTTTTAAGTTTACACCATTTTCATCAAAAGGTGTTGGAACCGCAGAACCAGCCCCTTTAAATAATAATTTTTTCATATAAAATTCACTCCTTTAAACAAATATATTTAATTTGTTAAAATAAATGATAAAATAAGCACATTTTTATTTGAAATTTTAACCAATATATGGTATACTAATAGCATTGAAAACAGAGAACAAAAGCGAGGTTATTTTTAAATGGAAAAGAAAAGAATATTAACAGGAGATAGACCAACAGGAAGGTTACATATTGGACATTATTTTGGCTCATTAAAAACAAGATTAGAAATGCAGGATAATCCAGAATATGAACCATTCATACTAATTGCTGATGTACAAGCACTTACAGATAATTTTAATAATCCAGAAAAAGTAAGAAAAAATGTAAGAGAAGTAGCAATAGACTATTTATCAGTAGGTATTGACCCTAAAAAAACAACAATATATATACAATCAATGATACCAGAAACAGCAGAATTAACTGTTTTCTACTCAAACTTAGTAACAATAGCTAGACTAGAAAGAAACCCAACAGTAAAAACAGAAATAGCACAAAAAAGAGATATATTTGGAGAAAGTGTAACATATGGATTTTTAGGATATCCAGTAAGCCAAGCAGCAGACATAACAACATTTGAAGGTGAATTAGTACCAGTTGGAGAAGATCAATTACCACTAATAGAACAATGTAGAGAAATTGTTAGAAAATTCAACAGCATATATGGAGAGGGAGTTCTAAAAGAACCAAAAGCAGTATTATCAAATTCGAAAAGAATAAAAGGACTAGACGGAAACGAAAAAATGGGTAAATCATTAGGAAATGCAATTTACTTATCAGATAGTGAAGAAGAAATAACTAAAAAAGTTATGAGTGCGGTAACAGACCCAGCAAGAATAAAAAAAGACGACCCTGGAAATCCTGATATATGTATGGTTGCATATTATCACAATTTATTTACACCTAAAGAAGATGTAAAAACAGTATGTGAAGAATGCAAAGCTGGAAAACGTGGATGTGTAGCTTGTAAAAAACAATTAGCAAAAAACATAATTGAAGAATTAAGACCAATTAGAGAGAAAAGAGCATATTATGAAGCTCATCCAGAAGAAGTTGATAAAATTCTAATAGAAGGAACAGAAAAAGCAAGAGCAGTAGCAAAAGAGACAATGAAAAAAGTAAAAAAAGCAATGCAACTAAATTATTTTAACTAAATGGATATTTAAATTATATTAGCAAGATTGATAGGTTAAACACAATAGTAAAGGAGGACGAATGTTTACAGATTATACAAAAATAATAATTAAATCAGGAAATGGTGGAAATGGTGCTGCAACATTTAGAAGAGAAAAATATGTAGCAGCAGGAGGACCTGATGGTGGAGACGGTGGAAATGGTGGAAACATTTATTTTCAAGTTGACAAAGATAAAAATACATTAATTGATTTTAGATATAATAGAAAATTTAAAGCTAAAGATGGTGAAAATGGAAGTGGAAGCCGTTGCAATGGTAAATACGGAGAAGATTTATATATCAAAGTTCCAATAGGTACAGTAGTAAAAGATGTTGAAACAGGCAAAGTTGTAGCAGACTTATCAAAACCAGATCAAACAGAGCTAATATTAAAAGGTGGAAGAGGTGGAAGAGGAAATTCACACTTTGCAACACCAACAAGACAAGCTCCTAGATTTTCAGAAGATGGAGAAAAAGGTGAAGAAAAAGAGTTAATATTAGAATTAAAATTATTAGCTGATGTAGGACTATTAGGATTCCCAAATGTAGGAAAATCAACATTTTTATCAACAGTAACAGACGCAAGACCTAAAATTGCAAATTATCATTTTACAACAATAAATCCAAATTTAGGAGTGGTAAAAACTAAAAATGGCGATGGATTTGTAATTGCAGATATACCAGGAATTATAGAAGGGGCAAGTGAAGGCGTAGGACTTGGAATTCAATTTTTAAGACATGTTGAAAGAACAAGACTATTATTACATTTTATTGATGTATCAGGACAAGAGGGTAGAGACCCAATTGAAGACTATTACACAATAAATGAAGAACTTGCTAAATACAGCGAAAAGTTGGTAAAACGAAAACAGATATTAGTTGCAACAAAAATTGACAGTATGCAAGATGATACAAATTTGAAAAAATTGGAAGAACTAGCTAAAAAAGAAAAATTAGAATTATTCAAAATTTCATCAGTTACAGGTGAAGGTGTTGAACAATTAATAGACCATGTTACAGAGGTTCTAAAAACATTGCCAAAAGAGGAATTGGTTGAAATAGAAGATAGAGTAGTATATACTTTGAAAGATAAAGATCAAGAATGGGAAGCATACGAAGAAGATGGCGTTTTCTATGTTAAAGGTAGAGCAGTAGATAGACTAATGGGAAGAATAAATATTGAAGATAATGAATCAATGTATTATCTTCAAAAATGTTTGAAAAACATGGGAATTGAAGACAAACTTAAAGAACTTGGCGTATGCGAAGGTGATACAGTCAAAATTTCAGATTGGGAACTTGAGTGGTACGAGTAAATTTAAAAAATAAAAAGGAGAAATTAAAATGAGCGAAAATAACAATAATAATGAAGTAGAAGAATTAGATATAAACCATCTAATGCAAATAAGAAGAGATAAATTAAAGGAATTACAAGAAGAAGGAAAAGACCCTTTTGAAATAACAAAATTTAACAGAACAAATACTGCAGGAGAAATAAAAGTAAATTATGATGAATTCGCAGAAAAAGATGTTACTGTGGCTGGAAGAATTATAGCAAAAAGAATAATGGGAAAAGCGTCATTTTGTACAATACAAGACAGTGACGAAAAAATCCAAAGTTATGTAAGTATAAATGATTTAGGAGAAGAAAGTTATAAAGCATTTAAAACATATGATATTG
>CAYQBQ010000081.1:0-4855 GCA_964415805.1 uncultured Clostridium sp. | reverse complement strand
TATGAAACCGATTGATTTTCCCGAATCCACGAAAGTCTTGCAGAAGCCGGCCGAAATGACCGACCAGGAATGCAGTTCGCTCCCCGTATGGAATGACGGCAAAGAGTGCGTTTCCGCATGGAAAGCAAGCATCAAGGAAAGATTCACGATTCTTTTCACCGGCCGCGTTTGGCTCGGTGTCCTTTCAGGCAACACGCAACCGCCCGTTTGGGTGGACGGATGCCGACCTTTCGTTAAAGCCCCATTAAAAGCGCGAATTTCGGACTTCTTCAAGAAAGTGGTGGAATTTATCAAGCGCACATGGCAAAGCCTTGTAAACGCCATAAAACAGCCCGACAAACGCAAGCATTTCATCGCCGGCTTTATCATTTCCCTTGTGGCCGGTGTGTTCATGCCCCTTTTGGGCGTTGTCATCGCAATGCTTGCAGGTGCCGTCAAGGAATGGTGGGATTCAAGAGGTCATGGAACGGTCGAAGCGCTTGACTTCATCTTCACATCCTTTGGCGCATTGGCGGCCTTGCCGTTTTCATTCCTTATTCACAATCTAATCTTTTGAGCAATGAAAGAAATCGAAGTAAGATTCAAAGTGTGGGTTGGAGATTTCCCAGACACACGATTGACCAAAAACAATGTCATTCGCAAGGTGCAACGGTTGGGCGAAGAAATCCTTGATGATTTCGATGAAACCATCCATGACATCGAAGTCCTTGAAGATGGAAAGAATCAGGACTTGACTTTCCCCGTCATTTCAATCTGACCCTATGGCAAAGATAATCGAAACAAGCATTGATGCCCTTGTCCCCGACAATCGGAATTACAACAAAGGCACACAGTATGGCCAGCGCTTGATTGAAAAATCCCTTTCCGAATTTGGCGCGGGGCGTTCCATTCTCATTGACAAGCATGACCGAATCATCGCGGGAAACAAGACCGTGGAGAATTTCGGTGCAATCGGGATGGACAAGGTGCTTATCGTGGAAACAGATGGCCAAACCCTTGTTGCCGTCAAGCGCAAGGATATTGACCTTGATTCCCCGAAAGGCCGTGAAATGGCACTTGCCGACAATGCGACCGGCAAAGCCAATCTTGACCTTGATGCCGATTTAATCCTTGAAGATGCCGAAAGGCTCGGATTCGATGCCCTTGATTGGGTTCCCGACCTTTCGACCGATGACGGGAATGAGGATGACAAGGGGGAAGGCGGAAAGAAAAGCATTTCCACAAAGCTGGTTGTGGAGTGCGGGGATGTTTCGCGTTTGGAATTGTTATTCAATGAGTTACAAGAAAGGGGCTTCCAATGCACACTTGAATAACTCATTGAATCATAGGCACGAATGACACAAAAAAGGGGGTAAAATGGCAGCTTACAGCAAGAAGATGGTTTCCAAGATTGCCGGGCTTGTGAAGTCTGACACATACACCATTGCCGAAATATGCGGAATCGTGGGCATCAGCTTGCGCACTTATTTCCGCTGGATGCAGGAACACCCCGAATTTACCGATGCGGTTGAGAGGGCAAAGGATGAACGGATGCAGAAACTTGTGGTGGAAGCCCGGAAGTCACTATTGAAAAAGATAACCGGCTATGATGTGGAAGAAACGCACACGGTTGTCATCCCCAACGGGGAGAAAGGCCCTGACGGAAAGCCCAAAGGCAAGGTAAAAGAGAAGAAAACGGTCATCAAGCACATTCAGCCCGACACGATGGCAATCATCTTCACCCTTACCAATGGGGATTCCGAGAACTTCAAGAACAAGCATTCCATCGAAGCCACGGGCAAGGATGGAAAGGACTTGTTCGAATCGAAGTCAATATGTGAACTCAAAGAGGATTTGGACGGGCTGATGCGCATTATCAACGGCGGTGAATAAGGGATGGCGGATGAAGTGCGAACACGGCAAGCGCTTAAAGAAGCAATCTTGAAAGCGCGAACCCTTGCAAGGCAGATGGCAAGGGGTGATTTGTTGCACTTTACCCTTGCCACAATGCCGACATTCAAGCCGGCGGGATTCCATAAGCACTATTATCAGGCCCTGACGGACTTTGCACACGGCAAAATCAAGAAGATGGCCGTGTTCATCCCCCCGCAGCATGGCAAATCCGAGGGTTCGACAAGGCGTTTGCCGGCTTTTCTTCTTGGGGACAATCCTGATTTGAAGATTGCCATCGTCTCATACAACACCACAAAGGCAAGGAAATTCAACAGGGAGATTCAACGCATCATTGACAGCCCTGAATATGCCGAATTGTTCCCGGATTCCTATTTGGGGCAATCTTCCTTTGCGGGGCAAGAGGAACCGGGGACATGGGTGCGGAACTCCGATGAATGCGAAATGGTGGGGCATCGTGGCGGGTTCAAGACCGTTTCCGTTGGTGGCGCATTGACCGGTGACCCGGTGGATGTGCTTATCATGGATGACATCTACAAGGATGCAAAGACGGCATGGTCTCCCGTGGTGCGTGAATCCGTGCAAGATTGGTATGACACGGTGGCGGAAACCCGTTTGCACAATGGTTCAAGGCAACTCATGGTGTTCACGCGGTGGCATGAAGATGACTTGGGCGGTGAACTTTTGCGGCAACAAGGCATCTATGACCCCGAAAGCAATCCCGATGGGTGGGTTGTCATCAATTACCCGGCAATCAAGGTGGGAAAACCCACGGAATATGACCCCCGCCAAGAGGGTGAAGCCCTTTGGCCGGAAAGACACTCGCTTGAAAAGCTGGAATCGGCAAGAAAGCGCAATCCGACCGTGTTTGAATCACTCTATCAGCAAGACCCCAAACCCCATGAGGGGCTTATGTATGATTCGGGATTCCGAACATACGGTGTCAGGCCGGCAACGGAGAAATGGAAGCGCAAGGCATACATTGACACGGCCGACACGGGTGATGATTACTTGTGTGGGATTGTCTATGATGAAACCGAAATCGGCAACTTCATTTGTGATGTCATTTACACGCAACGGCCGATGGAATACACGGAGCCGGCAACGGCAAAGATGCTCGTGAAATGGCAAGTGGAAGAAGTTGTGGTGGAATCCAACAATGGCGGGCGTGGCTTTTCCCGTGCCGTTGAGAAACAAGTGCGCTTGATGGGCAACACGAAGATGAAGTTCAAGTGGTTCTTTCAGTCCGACAACAAGCAAGTGCGCATTTTCAGCCATTCCGCGGCCGTTCAGAACCTCACATTCATGCCCGATGGATGGGAAAGGACATTCCCCGATTTCGCAAAAGCCATCAATGGGTATCTGAAAGCCGGCAAGAATCCTCATGACGATGCACCGGATGCCCTGACCGGCACAATCGAAAGGCGCAAGAAGATTTCATCGGCAAGTGTTGCCGACATGATGGGATATTAACAATAAATCATTTGATATTATGAAAGTTACAGACATCATCCAAACCGAGAACCAGGGCGATGTGATTCAGGAAATGAAATCGCACCGCTTCATCCCACAGCCCGATGTGGAAGCGGCCAAAAAGGTGCTTGACCCACAAGAGCATGACATCAACAATCCAATCATCCGCCCTGACAAGCGCGTGAAAGTCACCGATGACACGCAAGGGGAATCCGCGCAAAAGGTCATTGATGTGGATGGCAATGACAATGGCAATTTCCGGTATGAAAAGGTTGCCCGCATCGCGGTGGCCTTGCAGAACCTCATAATCAACCGCGCCGTGTCATTTGTGTTCGGCAATGAGCCGGCATACAATTCCACCCCCGACAATGACAATCAGAAGCTGGTGAAAAGGGCGTTTGACCGCATCTTGTACGATGCCAAGAGCCGTTCATTGAATCGCAAGATTGCCCGTTTCATTTTCGGGTTCAAGGAATGCGCCGAATTGTGGTATCCCGTGGAAGCGAAAGAGCCGCACGGCAATTATGGGTTTACCACCACATTCAAGTTGCGTTGCGCCTTGTTTTCCCCCGCATTGGGCGATACATTGTACCCGTATTTCGATGAAACCGGGGACATGGTAGCCTTTTCACGGTCATTTGCCCGCAAGGATGATTCGGGCAACGCCACGGACTTCTTTGAGACATACACGGACGAGGAACATTGCCTTTGGGCGAATGGTGCGAATGGTTATGAAATGGTTGATGGCTATCCGAAGCCCGTTGCCATCGGCAAGATTCCAATCGTGTTCGGCCATCAAGACAAGTTTGAGACACAGGATGTGGACAAATTGATTGACAGACTTGAAAAGTTGCTTTCCAACTTTGCCGACACGAATGATTACCACGCATCCCCCAAGATTTTCACCACGGGCCAAATCAACGGATGGTCGAAAAAGGGCGAAGCCGGTGCGGTCATCGAGGGCGAAGAGGGTGCGACCATGCAATATGTCTCATGGCAGAATGCCCCCGAATCCGTCAAGCTGGAAATCGAAACCCTCTTGAAGATGATATACACCATCACGCAGACCCCGGACATTTCCTTTGATTCGGTCAAGGGCATCGGTGCGGTGTCTGGAATCGCCCTGAAACTCTTGTTCATGGATGCCCATCTGAAAGTGCAGGACAAGCGGGAAATCTTCGATGATTATCTGCAAAGGCGTGTCAATGTCATCAAGGCATACATCGGGCAATTCAATCAGTCCCTGAAAGCCGATTGTGACAGTCTCTTGATTGAGCCTGAAATCGTGCCTTACATGATTGTGGATGAAAAGGAACAGGTTGAGTATTGGATGACGGCCAACGGCAACAAGGCCCTGATTTCTCAGGAAGAATCCGTGGAGAAAGCCGGCCTTACTTCCAATGCGGAAGCCACGATGGAGAAAATCAACAATGAATCGAGCCGTGACTATTCCTTTGTTATCGGTGAACCCATTGAAGCATAATTGAGGATA
>CAYQBQ010000080.1:0-4858 GCA_964415805.1 uncultured Clostridium sp. | reverse complement strand
TTTATTTCTTTTCTTTCATAGAATTTTAATCCACCAATAATTTTATATGGTATATTTTCTCTTCTTAAAATATCCTCTATAGCTCTTGATTGAGTATTCATCCTATATAAAACTGCAAAATCAGAATATTTGTAATACTCTTCTCTCTTTAAATGTTCAATTTGTTCTGCTATATATGTTCCTTCATCATATTCATTACTTGCTGAATATACTCTAGGCAAATTACCAGTATCATTTTCTGTCCATAATTCTTTTTTGTATGTAACTTCATTGTTTTTAATTACAGCATTTGCCGCTTTTAAAATATTTCCAGTACATCTATAATTTTGTTCCAATTTAATTATTTTTGTTCCAGGGAAATCTCTTTCGAAATTTAAAATATTTGAAATGTCAGCTCCTCTAAAGCTATAAATTCCTTGGTCATTATCACCAACAACTGTTATATTTCCATTTTTTGATGCAAGCATTGTTACTAAAGTAAATTGTGCTTTATTAGTATCTTGATACTCATCTACTAAAACATATTTAAATTTATCAGAATAATATTCTAATATATCCTCATTTTCCATTAAAATTTTTATTGTATAATTTATAATATCATCAAAATCAATTGCATTATTTTCTTTTAAACGTTTTTGATACATCTCATATACTAATGCAATTTTTTCTTTCCTGAAATCCCCATTTGCTTTAACAGCATACTGTTCAGGTTCTAACATTTCATTTTTAGCATTGCTAATTTCTGATAAAACGCTTCTGTCCGTAAACATTTTATCATCTAGTCCTATACTTTTTATACATGCTTTTACTAACGTTCTTTGATCAGATGTATCAAATATTATAAATGATGAATCAAATCCTATTCTATCTATAAATCTTCTTAATATACGCACACAAATAGAGTGAAATGTTCCCATCCATATATCTGCAGCTACATCTCCTACTAAATTACTTATTCTTTCTTTCATTTCATTCGCAGCTTTGTTTGTAAAAGTTATGGCTAAGATATTCCATGGCTTTACTTGCTTTTCTCCTATTAAATACGCTATTTTGTGTGTTAATACTTTTGTTTTTCCACTTCCAGCTCCTGCTATTACTAAGCATGGTCCTTCTGTATTTACCACAGCTTCATATTGTTTGTCATTTAATCCTTTTAATATATCTTGCATTTTTTCTCTCCTACTTATAATATTTAATTGACATTATAAACTTTTTGTATTATAATATTTTTAGAAAATAAAAGAGCCACAAAATGTGGTTGCCGATTTTGATATAAACACATCTTCCACCGGGCAAGCAGAGATGTGTTTTTTATTTTATTTGCTTATAATTACAACTATTGCTATAATTAAGGCAAATGCGATAATGGCTAATAATATATTTGTATATAATGACAATATTAATAATTGCATAATTACTTTCTGTACCATACGCACCACCTCACTTTCTATGTAGGTGGCAACCACATTCTACTCTCTCTTATTTTCTCGTCCAATTATATAATTTATAATATAAAAAGTCAACATATTTTACAAGTTTTTTCAAACATTTTTTCGTAAAAATTTTATATTTTTATTTACATCTTAAACTACAAATTTCGACAAAGATTTTCAAAAAAAATGAGACAAATTTGGACTGTCCCAAATGTCTCATAATTGTGTCGCAAATATACCAATTATAAATCCAATCATATTTCCAATAGCTGACATTCTTCCTTTATATAATTTATTAGACTCAGGTATTAATTCTCCAGATACTATATAAAGCATCGCACCTGCTGCAAAGCTTAGGCAAATAGCAATTATAGACTGTGATATTGAACCTACTATTGCACCAAAAAAGGCACCAATACCCGTTGTAACACCTGACAATATGACATAAATAATTACTTTAAATTTTGACATTCCACCATTTTTCATAGGAACTGCCATTGATATTCCTTCTGGTATATCATGCAAGCATATTGCAATTGCTAATCCTAACCCTAATCTTAATGATGCCTCAAATCCAGACCCTATTGCTAGGCCTTCGGGAAAATTATGTATAGCTAAACCAATTGATACTATTATTCCTGTTTTTAGCAAATCATTGTTATTTACATACTTCTTTTGTTTAGCATTGAATTTTTTTTGAACAATTACATCGCAGAAAATCATCGATATAACACCAAATATTACTCCTAAAACAACCTCATAAATACTGCTAATCCCTAAAGCTTCTGGTATTAAATCAAAACATATTATCGACATCATCAATCCTGACGCAAATGATAGTATAAAACTTAAGAATTTATTGGAATTTTTTTTGATTACTATTCCTAGTATTCCTCCTATTGTTGTTCCAAATGTGCCAAAAAATAAACCTAGTAAGGTTGTTTTTAAGATTTCATTCACAGCGATTTCTCCTTTTTACATTGTTACTAGATTTATATGTTTTATTTGTTGTTTTATGATTAGAAATTTTTTATATAATCACTCATACACATTTCTATTACCTTCTTTTCGAACTTGTCGAAAATTCTGACAAGTTGAATTTTTATCTAATTCTCCTTTTTCTTCTATTTCAATTTTTTAATGTCTTCACCCATTATTTCTAAATAATCTTTTTCTGCTTGTGTTAAATGATTTTTCATATATTTATCATATTCTTCATGAGCTTTGGCTAATGCCTTCTCATGAGATATTGTTCCTACTCCTTCTAATATATCTTTATGAGTCATAGTTAAAAATCCATCTAGTTCTTTTACCCACTCTTTCATCGTCATTGCATGCATATTTAAAGCATTAATTTCTGCAACATCTAAATATGCTGACACCATTCTATTTAATAAATCTAATTCCTTTTCACATAAATAATTTTTAGCAATTTCCGTCTCTGCTTTAGTAGGCATGTTTCCCTTGAAATTTGTTAATCCAATATTTTCTTTTTCACTATCTACTCTATTAAATATTACTTCTGCTGCCGTATTACCATGAACAGCATAATGCATTTTGTTTTGAACCGTTTTAAAAAATTCTCTTGTTTGTTCATTTTTTGCATCATAATCTACACTAGTTGCATAAATATCTAATATTTTTCTCCAAAATACTTTTTCAGATGAACGAATATCTCTAATTTTTTCTAATACTTCTTCAAAATATGTTTCCCCACCATTGTTTTTAAATCTTTTAACATTAAGGTTATAACCTTTTATTAGATATTCTTTTATCAATTTATTTGCCCATATTCTAAATTGTGTACCTCTAACTGATCTTACTCTATATCCAACTGATATAATTAAATCTAAATTATAAAATTTAGTTTTATATTTTTTTCCATCTTTAGCAGTTAGTAAGGATTCCTTACTAACTGAATTTTCTTGTAGTTCTCCTTCTTCAAAGATATTTTTTATATGTATTGTTATATTGTTTCTAGTTGTGTTGAATAATTCAGCCATTGAATTTTGAGTAAGCCATACATTTTCATCTTCTAATCTTACTTCAATATCAACTTGTCCATCATCTGTTGTATAAATTATAAAATTATTTTGCTCATTCAATTCATTATCCATTATGCAAACTCCTTTCACAACTTACTTTCTATTTAATTGCATTTTGAATATCTTTTATAATTCTACACAAAACATTTGTTTTTGTCAATAGTCAAAAATAAATTTCAAAAATTTTTTAATTCTGAAATTTAAGCATTTATATTAAATTCAAATTATTTTTATCTAGCATACTGTCTACTTCGAAATCTACCTTCTGGTATATCATGCAAGCATATTGCAATTGCTAATCCTAACCCTAATCTTAATGATGCCTCAAATCCAGACCCTATTGCTAGGCCTTCGGGAAAATTATGTATAGCTAAACCAATTGATACTATTATTCCTGTTTTTAGCAAATCATTGTTATTTACATACTTCTTTTGTTTAGCATTGAATTTTTTTTGAACAATTACATCGCAGAAAATCATCGATATAACACCAAATATTACTCCTAAAACAACCTCATAAATACTGCTAATCCCTAAAGCTTCTGGTATTAAATCAAAACATATTATCGACATCATCAATCCTGACGCAAATGATAGTATAAAACTTAAGAATTTATTGGAATTTTTTTTGATTACTATTCCTAGTATTCCTCCTATTGTTGTTCCAAATGTGCCAAAAAATAAACCTAGTAAGGTTGTTTTTAAGATTTCATTCACAGCGATTTCTCCTTTTTACATTGTTACTAGATTTATATGTTTTATTTGTTGTTTTATGATTAGAAATTTTTTATATAATCACTCATACACATTTCTATTACCTTCTTTTCGAACTTGTCGAAAATTCTGACAAGTTGAATTTTTATCTAATTCTCCTTTTTCTTCTATTTCAATTTTTTAATGTCTTCACCCATTATTTCTAAATAATCTTTTTCTGCTTGTGTTAAATGATTTTTCATATATTTATCATATTCTTCATGAGCTTTGGCTAATGCCTTCTCATGAGATATTGTTCCTACTCCTTCTAATATATCTTTATGAGTCATAGTTAAAAATCCATCTAGTTCTTTTACCCACTCTTTCATCGTCATTGCATGCATATTTAAAGCATTAATTTCTGCAACATCTAAATATGCTGACACCATTCTATTTAATAAATCTAATTCCTTTTCACATAAATAATTTTTAGCAATTTCCGTCTCTGCTTTAGTAGGCATGTTTCCCTTGAAATTTGTTAATCCAATATTTTCTTTTTCACTATCTACTCTATTAAATATTACTTCTGCTGCCGTATTACCATGAACAGCATAATGCATTTTGTTTTGAACCGTTTTAAAAAATTCTCTTGTTTGTTCATTTTTTGCATCATAATCTACACTAGTTG
>CAYQBQ010000079.1:1158-4869 GCA_964415805.1 uncultured Clostridium sp. | reverse complement strand
TTAAACTTATTATTAAATATCACTCTATGGCGGACTTTCCTATAATATAAAAAAGGCTTCAATTACGAAGTCTTTTTTGTTAATTAAATTTTCATCAAATTTAACTAATTATAATCTTATTATACATAAACCAATAATAAATAATCCTAATATAATTCTATATATAGCAAACCCTTTAAAGCTACCTTTTTTCAAATAATTAAGTAAAAATTTAATTACTATAATTCCAACTATAAAGCTTGCTAAAACTCCAATTACAAAAGGAAGATTAAACGTAAAATGTTTAAGTTCATATAGTGCTGCTGCTGCAACTATTGGAGTAGACAACAAGAAAGAATATTTTGCAACTGATTCTCTCTCTAATCCCATTCCTCTACCAACAGTCATTGTAATTCCTGATCTTGATACTCCTGGGAACGCTGCTGCTATTGCTTGTGACATTGATATTAAAAGTGATTGTTTAAATGTAATATCTTCATATTTTGTTTTTGATTTTGATTTTTTATCTACTACATATAAAACTATACCCATTATAATTAAGGCAAATGCTATTAAAAACATTTCTATCATTTTTTCTTCAACATTAAAGCTTCCAGCAAGTTTTTCAATAATTATTCCTGATAATTTATCTAAAATCAAACATAAAACAGCTGTTGGTATTGTTGATATTACTATGTACCAAAATATTTTACCTTCTGTTGATTTCTCTTTTTTTACAACCTGTTTGTATCCTCCTTTTATTAATTCAATCCAATCTTTGAAAAAGAATAAAACTATTGCAAATAATGTTCCTATATGTAGTGCTACATCAAATGATGCGCTAATTTCCTCCCATCCAAATACCCATGGGAATAAATTTAAGTGTGCCGAACTTGATATTGGCAACAATTCTGTTAGTCCTTGAACTATTCCTAAAATTAGTGCTTGTAAAACTTCATTCATTTTTTTACATCCTTTCTTTTTTTGAACCAACGGGGATATTCTTAAATCAACCAATTTAAGAATATCCCCATTGGTTCATTTGTTTTACTTTTTATATATTTCTTTCAAAATATTATAAACTGTGTCTTTTATAAATTCTGCTGTTGTGATTGGTGCAACCTTTCCTGGTAATGCTAATGCCCATATTAATTTAAGATTTTTGTTTTTTGCTGCTCTTTTATCTATTCCTCCCGGATTTGATGCTAGGTCTACTAATAAACAATCTTCTTTTACGTATTTTATGCGCTCTTCTGTTAATATTAGATGTGGAACTGTATTAATTATCACATCATATTCAGATAAATTTTCTCCTATTGTATTAATATTTGTTCCTATATGTCCATATGCTTTAATCCAGGCTAAATCTTCGTCTTTTCTTGCTGCGCATGTTACTTTGGCTGATAGTCCTGCTAGTTTTCTTGCTAATACTTTTCCTATTCTTCCAAATCCTAATATTAAAACTCTACTGCCATGTATTATTTTATTTGTGTTTGCAATTATTATTTCTATTGTTCCTTCAGCTGTTGATATTGTATTTAAAACTGCTAATTCTTCTCTTTTCATTACATCTATTATTTCTATATATTCATCATTTGCTAAATCATAAACCTCGGGAGCTATTGTTCCTGCTATTAAAATTTTTGCATTTATAACATGCATTAGTTCTCTTATTGATATCTTCTTATCACTAAATGGTGTATTAATGTCCTTTCCATTACTAGAAAACGGAATTGGACCTATGACTATTTCTGTATTTTTAATAGCTTCGGTTAATTTTTCAACCATTATAATATTTGGATTTTCTTTTAATTCTTCAGCATTTTCTAATCCATAAGTATATACTTTTTTTCCGTCTTCAGCTAACATTTTTGCTAATTTTACTATTCTTAAGTCTCCACCAATAACTGCAAAATTTGTGTTCATAAAATCCCTCTTTCTTTATTTTTTGTTTCTTTATTATTATACTTTTTTTTTTGGAATTTTATGAACATTTTCTAAAATTCAACATGTAAATATTTGAATTCTATTCTCTTTCATTGTATTTTTCAATTTGATTTTGTCCTATGTTTTTTTTGCTTTTTCCAGATGTATCATCCTTCAACATTTTTATATCATCATAACTTAAATTTCTTGTTATTTCAAACATATCTTCTAAATGTTCTTTAGCAATTATTTCTTTTTCTTTTAATTGACTTTCTTTTCCTTCTATTGTATTTTCATCTTCTGTTACATTTATATTAAAAGGTATTGATATTCTAGCAATAATTGGTATAAAAATTGGGTCTTTTTTTATTTTTGGAGCTACTTTTGCTGCATCAATGTCTATTGCAATATTTGCAAATTGTATTGCTTTTTCTTTATCTCCTTTAATCATTGAAATTTTAGAAAGTTCAAAATAACTATCTGCAGCTAATTGATTTTCTTCTAAAGCTTCCATAAAATATTTTTCAGCTTCTTCTAGTTCTTTATATATTAAAGCAATTTCTGCTAATGAATATTTCGAATTAAAACTAAGTGAATTTATTTCAGCTGCTCTTTCATAGCATATTTTTGCATTTTGGAAATCATTAAGCATTGTATATGCTATACCAAGATTATAATTTATTTCAAAACTTAATGGATTATATTTAAGTGCATCTTGATATATATTTACCGCTTCTTTATACATTTCCTTTGATATTAATATATCTCCTAATAATTCAGTTGCTTTATAATAGTCTGGCTTTTTGCTTAATAAACTAAATAGCATTTCTGACGCTTCATCAGATTTATCTAGATTATTTAATAATTCTGCAATCTTATAATATGAATCATAATCTTTTTTATTAACATCTATTGCTTGTACATATTCATCTATTGCTTTTCTCATTCCACCTTCTAATTCATATATTTCTGCGAGCATTTTATGTCCTATATAATTTTCTGGATATTTTGTTACTAAATTTATTAGTTGTTCTTTCGATTTTTTGTTATTTCCTAATCCTAAATATATTTTTGCTTTAGCTACATTTATAATTTGAATCAATGGAATTCCTTTCTTTTCTATTGTTATAATTCCAATTGGTATTATTATTCCTAATATATATTTTAATACCATAGGAAATGGTCCTAATTCTTTTTTAATTGATACCGATATAAAGTTTAAAGCTATTGCTATTGCTTGCATTACTAATATTCCGATATAATTTGTTTCATTTTTTTGCATCATTTTAAAAAAAATATAGACAAACAGTCCAAATGCAAGTATAGTAAAAATCAATTGTTCTAAAATCATAAGTTTTCTCTCCTTTTTCTTTACTATTTTATTGCATTTTTTGTTATTTGTCTAGTGTTTTTTTATCATAAATTATTATAAATTTTATAATCTCTTAAAATTTTTCTAACATAATTATTCGTCTCTTTATATGGTATATTTTCTATATCAGAACCATCTGATTTTATTATACCCTTTTCAATCCAATTATCAACAGTACCAATACCAGCGTTATAAGCAGTTATAGCAATTTCTATATTTTGATATTTTTCCATTAATATTGATAAATATTTTGTTCCTAAATTTATATTAGTTTCAGGTTTTATTAACTCTTCTTCTAACTCGTCATCTGTTAGTTGTATATCAACTTTTTTGCATATTTCCTTTGCCGTACTTTCAACTATTTGCATTAATCCAATTGCGTTTTTATTAGACTTGGCATTAGGATTAAAATTACTCTCAGCTTTTATTACTGC
>CAYQBQ010000079.1:0-1148 GCA_964415805.1 uncultured Clostridium sp. | reverse complement strand
TATACCAAATTTTCATCTACTTCATATTCCTGTGAATACTTTTTTACATATTCTGAATATTCTTTTTTATACATTTTTTTTTGTATCTTTGTGGGAATGTCAATAATAGCTATTATTGTAAATACAATAACTATTATTGTTATAATTATTAACTTTTTTTTACTTATAATAACTATTTTAACCTACTCCCTTCAATTATTATTTACATTCATACCAATTATCTGCTTCTGAGACATCTGCTATTAGTGGTACTTTTAGTTTTATAGCATTTTCCATTTGATTTTTCACTATTTTTTTTACTTCTTCTGCCTCTTCTAATGGTGTTTCTATCATCATTTCATCATGAACTTGTAAAACAATTTTTGCTTTTAATTTTCTTTCTAATAATTCTTTATGAACATTTATCATTGCTATTTTCATAATATCTGCTGCTGTTCCTTGTATTGGCGTATTCATTGCAGCTCTGCTTCCGAAATTGTCTTACCATATAATTATTTGATTTTAACTCTGGTATATATCTCCTTCTGTTAAATAATGTTTCTACATATCCTATTTCTTTAGCTTTTTCTGTCATATTTTCCATGAAGTTCTTTATCCCCTCATATTCTGTTAGATATTCTTCTATATATTTTTTTGCTTGTTTTCTTGATATGCCTAATTGTTCTCCAAGACCAAAATCACTTATCCCGTATACTATACCAAAGTTTACTGGTTTTGCATTACTTCTTTGTTCTTTTGTAACCTTTTCCATTGGTGTTTTGAATACTTTTGAGGCAGCTTGTTTGTGAATATCTTGACCTTCTTTAAATGCCTGAACCATATGATTGTCTTCAGACATATGCGCTAATACCCTTAATTCTATTTGCGAATAATCTGCATCTATATAAACTTTTCCTTGTTCGGGTTTAAATATTTTTCTTACTTGTTTTCCTAACTCGAATCTTGTTGGTATGTTTTGTAAGTTTGGTTCAGTTGAACTTATTCTTCCAGTTGCTGTTATTGTTTGATGAAAAAATGAATGTATTCTTTTTGTTTTTGGATTTATATATGGTTTTAATCCTTCTACATAAGTTGAATTTAGCTTCATTAATTGCCTATAATCTAATATTTTTTCTATGATTGGATCTTCTTTTTTTAGTTTTTCTAGA
>CAYQBQ010000078.1:0-4887 GCA_964415805.1 uncultured Clostridium sp. | reverse complement strand
GAGCAACCGGCTCATAACCGGTGGGTCCAAGGTTCGAATCCTTGAGGGAGCACCATGAAATTTGAAATATTCCTTATATCTTATAGAGTAGGGAATATTTTTTTTACAGAAAAATAATAGATAACTAAAAATATTATGTCTTATAATATTTAAAAGATGAAATGTATATAATTCAAAAAATTATATAAAATAAAATACAAAGGAGGTTTCAGAATATGGAACAAAAAATTAAAGCCGTACAATATGGCGTAGGAAAAATGAGTTTATACACAATGAGGTATATGCTAGAAAAAGGAATAGAAATAGTAGGAGCAATAGACATAAATCCAGAAGTAATAGGAAAAGATGTAGGAGAAATATTAGGGCAAGAAAAATTAGGAGTACTTGTAACATCAACTGATAAAGCAAAAGAAATGATGCAAAATACGAAACCAGACATATGTATAATTACAACAAGAAGTTTAATAGCAGAATTAGAAGAACCATATATGCTATGTGCAGAACTTGGAATAAATGCAATATCAACATGTGAGGAAGCATTTTATCCACAAAATTCAAACCCAATGATAACAAATAAAATTGACGAACTAGCAAAAACAAATAACTGTACAATAACAGGAACTGGATATCAAGATATATATTGGGGACAACTTATAACATCAATAGCAGGATCAACACAAAAAATCACAAAAATCAAAGGAAGTTCAAGTTATAATGTAGAAGATTATGGAATAGCTTTAGCAGAAGCACATGGAGCAGGATTAACATTAGAGGATTTCGATAAACAAGTTGCGTCAGTTGATAGAATGTCAGACGAAGAAAGACAAGAAATAATAAATAAAGGAGAATATGCGCCATCATATATGTGGAATGTAAATGGATGGCTATGTTCTAAATTAGGATTAACAGTTATAAGCCAAACACAAAAATGTGTACCACAAACATACAAAGAAGATATATATTCATCAACATTAGATATGACAATAAAAGCAGGAGATGCAACTGGAATGAGTGCAGTTGTAACGACAAAAACAAAAGAAGGAATAACAATAGAATCAGAATGTATAGGAAAAGTATACGCACCAGATGAATTCGACAAAAATGTATGGACAGTTGAAGGTGAACCAACTACTACTATTACAGTTGAAAAACCATCAACAGTTGAATTAACTTGTGCAACAGTTGTAAATAGAATACCTGATGTACTAAAGGCTAATCCAGGTTATATAACAACAGAAAAATTAGGAGACTTACAATTTAAATTAAAAATGTAGTATTTAAGGGGGATTAAGGAAAAATATCTTAATTGTTCCCCTTTTAATTTTGATATATAAAACATAACCAATACTCGCTGAACTGTAACTGTTATAGAAATAAGTAAAAAAATAAAAAGAAAATGTAGATTAATTTTATAAATTATGATATAGTATCTAAAAATAAAAACAAAAGAAAAAAAAGAAAGGAAACAAAAATGAAAAAAATAAGTAAAAAAGATATAATAACATATATAATAACATTCTTATTAACGTGTATAGTATTTTTACCACTATTAACAGGGCACTATGCTTCTGACTCATATAATATATATAATTTAGGATATCATGATTATGCAATAAGATACTCATTAAATGATGGAAGAATATTTATGTCAATACTTGGACTAATTGCAGACAAAATAAATATCTCTATAAAGTTATTTATATTCATAACTTTATTTTGTGCATTATTAATATCAAATATAGCAGTAATTAAATTAAGTAAAATAATAAAAAAATACAAACAACCTACAAACATCTTTCAAGAAATAATTGTAATGATAATAAGTTATATAACTATATTTAATTTTATGTATTTAGAAAATATGTATTTTGTTGAATGCATAGTTATGGCAGCAAGCATTTTATTATTCTTAACTTCAGCAGACATATTGGTAGAAAAAAACAGCAAGTATCTTATAAAGTCATTAACGCTAGCATCTTTAGGAGTGATGTTTTACCAAGGTACAGTGGGAATGTTTTTTACGTTAGTTTGTCTATTTACAATATTAAAAAATAAAAACAATATAAAACAAATGATTATAGATTTATTGAAAAGTGGAATTATTGCAGCAATAGCTATATTAATAGATTTATTAACAATAAAAATATGTGGAAATATTTTAGGTATGTACCAAGATAGATATGGAAGCATATCTAATATATTCAATAATATAAAGTTTTTACTTTTTGTATTACCAGATATAATGCAAACGGCGTGCTATTTATTTCCTAAAAATGCGCTATATATTTTCTTAGGTATATTAACAATAATTGTTGCTATATACCAAACAAAAAATATAACCAAAGAAGACAATACAATAATTTATTATTTAGCAATATTATTTGTTGCCATTGCAAGCAGTTTAGTAATAAATTTTACAACATTGTCAAGCTATGATACTGGTAGATTAAAAGATTCTTTAGGAGCTATGATTGGAATTGTTTTTTGTTTATTATATGTAAAAACAAATCTTTTAGATAATAAAACAAAATTGAGTAAAATAACAATTTTAACGTTATTAGTATTTTCTATTATTAATATAGTAAATTATGAAAATTTAATGTTAGTACATAAAGAAGTAAATAAATTAGAAAAAAAAGAAGTACAAGAATTAGATGAATATATATCACAATATGAAGAAGATACAGGAATAAAAGTAGATAAAATTATGAAAGTACCAGTTCGTGGCAATTCAAATAAAGCATATTTTAAAAGTATAAAAAATAAATCAACATATGCTCGTAATGCTTTAAGGCTTTATTGGTCAGCAGATGGAATTATAAACTTTTATACACAAAGAAATTTAGAAAATATAAGGATAACAAACGAACAATATGAAGATTATTTGCAAAATGAAGATAAGCAAAGAGGATATATGTGTATTGGTGATACATTATATATAAATGTATATATAACATAAGAAAGGAACATTAACATTGAAAAAGCTAGTATTAATTGATGGAAATAGTATAATGAATAGAGCATTTTATGGAATTATGGGTAGTAAAGCTCTAACAACAAAAGATGGAAAATACACAAATGCTATATATGGCTTTTTAGCAATACTATTTAAATTATTAGAGGAAGAAAAACCTGAATATATAGCGGTATCATTTGATTTAAAGGCGCCAACAGCAAGACATAAGCTATATGAAGGATATAAAGCAAACAGAAAAGGAATGCCAAATGAACTTGCAGAACAAATGCCAATTATAAAAGAAATTCTAAAATATATGAATATAGATATAGTTGAAAAAGAAGGATATGAAGGTGATGATATAATAGGAACACTTTCAAGATATGGCGAAGAAAAAGGATTAGAAGTTATAATTCTTTCAGGAGATAGAGATACATTCCAATTAGCAACAGATAATGTGAAAATACACATACCAAGAACTAAAGCTGGAAAAACAGAAACAGAAATTTTTGATAGGGAAAAAGTCAAAGAAGTTTATGGGATAGAGCCTAAACAATTGATAGAAGTAAAAGGTTTACAAGGAGATACATCAGATAATATTCCTGGAGTTCCAGGGATAGGAGAAAAAACAGCTTTAACATTAATAAAAAAATATGAAACTATTGACAATTTATATAAGAAATTAGAAGCGGGAGAAGCAGACCTAAAAGGAAAGCAAAAAGAAAAAATAGAAGAAAATAAGGAATTGGCATACCTTTCAAGAACATTAGGAGAAATAAATACGCAAGTACCAATTGAGGACACTTTAGACGAGTTAAAAACAGAAGAATGGGATAAAACGAAAGTTTTAGAGATTTTTAAAGAGTTAAACTTTAAAAGATATATTGATAGATTTAATTTGGTAGAAAATGATATAAATAAAAGTGAGGAATCAAAACTAGAAAATTTATATAAGATTGATGATAAATCAACAGAAGAGATGATAAAAATAATAAAAGAACAAAAAGAAATGTTTTTTTATATTGATACTGAAAAAGATGATAATGCAGAAAAAATAATAAAAGAAAAAATAATAGGAATAGGAATATTTAATCCAAAATTAAATGAAGCATACTACAAAGACTTAAAAAATAATGAAATGTTGATAGATTTTAAAGAGATTTTTGAAAGTAAAGAGATATCAAAAATAGGAATAGATTTAGGAAAAATTTATATATTATTAAAACAAGAAGACATTAATTTAAAAGGAATAAAATTTGATTGTAGTATAGCAGCATATATTTTAAATCCGACAAATAATAAATTAAAAATAGATGATTTGGCAGAGCAATTCTTAGAAATAGATGTAAAAAATTTTCTGACAGAAAAAACAACCAAAGAAGAAAAACAAATTAATTTATTTGATGATTTAAATAATGAAAATAATAATAAAAATAAAGAAAATGAACAAAAATATACATTCTATGCATATTTGATTTATAGAATAAAAAAAATAACAGAAAAACAAATAGAAGAAATAAATGCAACATCTCTATTTAACAATATAGATATGCCAACAGTAGAAGTTTTAGCAGATATGCAATGGAATGGAATGTATGCTGATGAAGACGAATTAAATAGATTTGGTAATAAATTAAAAGAACAATTAGAGATAAAAACCAAAATGATATATGAAATGGCAGGAGAAGAATTCAATATAAATTCAACAAAACAATTAGGAGAAATTCTATTTGAAAAAATGAAGCTTCCTGTTATTAAAAAAACAAAAAATGGTTATTCAACAGATGTAGACGTACTAGAAAAATTAAAATCAGAAGATCCAATTATTCAAGAAATATTAGACTATAGACAATTAATGAAACTAAACTCAACATATGTTGAAGGATTAAAACCATATATAAATCCAAAAACAAAAAGAATACATTCATTTT
>CAYQBQ010000077.1:0-4950 GCA_964415805.1 uncultured Clostridium sp. | reverse complement strand
AATTTAATTTTAAATATTTAAAGAAGGACTTTTTATAAATAAAGGTTCTTCTTTTTGCTTACATTTTACAATATTTTCAAGAAAATAGTAGTAAAATGTAAAAAAAAAAAAATAGCCTAATTTATTATTGCAATATATTGTGAAGTATGATATAAAAATAAATGACATAATAAAAACACTAAAAGAAAATAAAAAGGGGGAACACATAGGATGAGAAAAATCAAAGAAATATTAAAAGAACAAAAAGGTATAACATTAATAGCACTAGTAATAACAATTGTTATTCTATTAATTCTTGCAGCAGTTACAATTTCAATGTTAACTAGTAAAGATGGATTATTAAGTAAAGCTCAAGAGAGTAGAGAGACTTATGTTTTTGAGGAAGAAAACGAAAGAGTAAAATTAGCATTGTTAGACTTGCAAACTGAAAAAATTCTTCAAGGAGAAGATATAACAGTAGAAGATTTAAAAACTATATTTGGTGATAAAGTAAAAATTGTAGAATGTGATAGTGAAGGAAATGAAAAAATAGCAGCAATAACACCCAAAATTGCAACTGAAACACAATCAGATGCAGAAAATATAATTGTAGCAAAATATGTAAAAATTATATTTTTAGACAGTCAAAATTGGTTTGTAGTCAATTTACAAACAGGATTAATTACATGGACAAACAATGGAGCAGTTGATAATAATGATACTGGAGAAAAAGGAGAAACTAAAGACATAACAATAGAATATAAAGGAGTTAAACTAAAAGTTGGAGATTATGTTAATTATCAACCAATCAACCAGGAAGAATCCTACAGCAAAAACGAAGGAAATAATACTTGGACAATTAACTATGAAGATTCAATGAAATGGAGGGTTTTAGGACTAACTGACAATGGTCAATTAGAGCTAATTAGTGCAGCACCAACCATTGATGCTTTATCAGAATATGAGAATTCTTATAATAATTGGGTCTATTTATTAAATGATATTTGTAGTAAATTATATGGAAACAACAATAATGGAAGTATAGCTAGAAATTTAAAAATAGAAGATATAGAGAAAACAATGGACTTGAATTATTGGGATTATCACAACTTTATAACTCGTGGTTCAGGATATAAATATAATGAAGTAGAAGAATTTGGTAGTGTATATTATCAAGAAATATTTGCATTAGAAAAGGGATATATGATTGATGGTAAAGAAGGAACAGAGTTAGGTTTAAGTGAGCAATATGAATTAATTGATGAATCAAAAGAAAATAATTATGGAAGAAAAATAGCAAATACATCAATAAAAGCCAGAAACACATATTGGTCTGAACAAGTTACCAGTGATTATTTTGTTAACCCAATCTATTACGAATTATTTATTACAGAAGATAGGTGGTATGGATTAGCAAGTAGATGTGTTGAAATTAGTATTAATTCAACTGGACAGACATATATTTGTTATGCCACTAGACATGTATCACCAAATAGATGGATTGATGGTAGAAGTGCAGGTTATGGTAATTGTAACAGTGCAGATATGTCATTAAGGCCAGTAGTAACGTTAGGAGATAGTGTTGAAATTAATTCTGATACGCAATCAGAACAACATACAACACCAGAAACAGCATGGAACTTAAAAGAATGATTTTAATGTATTCATGTTTTATAACAATCCACGGGTAGAGTCCAATACTAACAAATAAAGACAAAAGAAGAAATTTTTATATAAAATTTCTTCTTTTGTCATTTTTTGACATATATAAATTAATATATTAAAATAAAAATATGTTAGTAAAATGTAAGAAACGAAAGGAGTACGAAATGGAATTAATAGATATAGTAGATGAAAATAATGAATTAACAGGACAAGTTGAAGAAAGATGGACAGCATACGAAAAAGGATTATGGAGAAGAACGGTTTCATGTTGGATAATGAATGAAAAAGGAGAGGTACTATTACAAAAAAGAACTGCAAACAAACGAAGAAATCCTAACAAATGGGCGAAAACTGGAGGACAAGTTGACAGTGGAGAAAATGCAGAAGATGCAATATTCAGAGAAGTAAAAGAAGAACTAGGAATAGAAATTCCAAAAGAGCAAATTAAAATAATAGAAATTCGTAAAAGTGATGATAAAAATAAAAGATTTGCATATAACTTTATATTTGTTGTAAATTACAAAAAAGAGGAATACATATTGCAAAAAGAAGAGGTATCAGAAGTTAAATATTTTACAATTGAAGATATGGAAATTGCTAAAAAGAATAATGATATTAATTATACTTTTTGTAATTGGAATGAAGAAGTTTTTTATAGAGAAATGAACTTGTTAAAAAATAAAAGAAAAGAAATTTTAGGAGAATAAATATGAAAATTGGAATAATAACTGATATTCATAGTAATATAAAAGCTTTGAATGCAGTACTAGATGAATTTGATAAAATAAAAGTAGATAAAATAATATGCTGTGGAGATATAATAGGAATAGGACCAAATCCAGAAGAAACAGTACAAGCATTAACCAATAGAAAAGACAAAATAATATCTGTAAGAGGTAATCATGAACAATATTTAATAAATGGATTAACAGAAGAAGTTCATGATAATAAAAGAAAAATGAGTGATGCTGAAATTAAAAATCATAAATGGAATCAAAGCCAATTAAGCAATATATCTAAAGAATTTATAAGTAATTTAAAAGTATCAAATATATTAAAAGTAGATAATAAAAAAATATATATTGTACATTATCCAATTGATAAAAATTATAAATATAAAAAATTTATAAAGTTTTCTAGTATAAAAGAAAATGAAGAAATATTCAAAGATATTGATACAGATATATTTTTATATGGACATACACATACAACTTGTATTAATAATAAAAATGATAAATGGTACATAAATTGTGGCTCTTTGGGTTGCCCTATGAAAAGTAATATAGCAAATGCTGGAGTATTAAACATAAATGAAAATGAAATAAATTATAAACAATTAAATGTTGAATATGATGTTAGTGAAGTTATAGAAGAAATAAAAAAAATAAAATTTCCGTTTTATAAAGAAGTATTAAAAATTTTTTATGGTAAAGAAGATTAAAAAAGTAAATTTTAAGGAGGCGTTAGAAAAGTGAAATTTATAATAATAACAGGACCACAAGCAGTTGGAAAAATGACTGTGGGACAAGAACTAGCAAAAATTACTAATTTAAAATTGTTACATAATCATATGACAATAGAAATATTAACAAAAATATTTGATTATAGTAGAGATTCATTTAGAAAATTAAACGAAGAATTTAGAATAAAAATATTTGAAGAATTTGCTAGAAGTAATCAAGAAGGAATGATATTTACTACAACGTGGGATTTTAATGATGAAGAAGAATGGGAAAGAATATATAAATATATACAAATATTTAAAAAATATAATGCGAAAATTTATATAGTTGAACTGGAAGCAAATTTAGATGAAAGATTAAAAAGAAATAAAATGGAGAATAGGCTTTTGAATAAACCTTCAAAAAGAAATCTTGAATGGAGTGAAAAAGATTTATTAAAATCAGTAGAAAAATATAGATTTAATTCAATAGAAAATGAAATAAAGGAGAAAAATTATATCAGAATTGATAATACAAATATAGAAGCGGATGTTGTGGCAAAAATAATAAAAGATAAATTTTATTTATAAAGTATGATGCTTTTAACCATTCTTTTACTTCTTCTATTTGCTTTTTCTCATTTGTTTCTTCTTCAGATTCTTCTAATTTTGGTTCATAATCCATTCCTAATATATATTAAGCTCCATAAGTTATACTATAAACGAGTTTCTAGAAAAATTATGGGGGTACTAAAAAGTATACCCTATCTTTGTAAATGGAGGCATATATGAAATGATTCCGGTACCACAAGAAAGTGTCTATTTATTGGATATAAAAAATAAAAGCTATGGATATAAAAGATTACTTTCTGAACAATATTCTTATATAAATAAACCAGAAAATAAACAAAAAATTATAGACAAAGCTGAAAAAATTTATAATATAGTAACTAATGATAAAAAGAATAAAGTGTCAAAATTTTATAAAGATTTAAGTTGTAATTTTAAATTATTAGAAGAAAAGTGTTTAGAATATTATGAATAAAAAATCTACTTTCAAAGTAGATTTTTTATTTTGCTCATAAATAAGTAGCAAATGTCGAAAAAACACATATAATGAAATTAAAGGAGGAAACAAAATGTTTGGAAGATATAAAAAATGTTATTGCATGAATAATGATTATCAAAACAATTCATGTGATACACAAAATGAAATGATAGAAGACAAATGCTCAGATGTGGGCAACAGCTATTCATATTGTAATCAAAATAATTACATGGACTGCTGTGAATGTGGATTTGAAGAAGAATATAATGTATTTCCAGAAAATCCAATGTTAGGTCAAAGTTATGTTCCAATGCAATATATGGATCAAACTTTTAAACCATGTGTAGGACTAAAAATGGGAACAATATTTCCTGAATTAGTTAGTCCGTATACGCCATGTCAATCTATGCGTGAAATAGATTATATAAGGGCAACAAATACAATAAAGGAGGGCTGTAACAAATGTCAATAGAAGAAAATAGAAATTGTAGTTGTAATGATAATTATAATATGATGAATAGCTATAATATGATGAATAATAATTCATGTGGATGTGAAACAGGAAGAACAATAGATTGCTGTGAAAAAGAAGAAATGCTACAACAAATAAGATGTTATGAATTTGCAATAAATGAACTTGCATTATACTTAGATACACACCCAGAAGATGAAAAAGCTCTTTGCTTACACAGAAAATATGCAAGAGAATCTAAAGATTTAAAAGATAAATATCAAAAAGTTTATGGTCCTTTAACTATAAATTATCCATGTAATAAATGGAGATGGCTTGAAGAACCATGGCCTTGGGAAGGAGGAA
>CAYQBQ010000076.1:0-5155 GCA_964415805.1 uncultured Clostridium sp. | reverse complement strand
AAGAATAAATATAACTTATCTTTAATAACAGCAGTATGTGGTTCTACATAAGCAATATTAGTTTTTTCTATCATTCTCAAATTACCATTCTTTATCTTTGGTATGCAATTACTAAAAGTGCAAGCCCATTCAATCTTAGAATGTAATTCTTTACTTATTGCTATTTCTTTTTTAACTGTAGATATCATATCACAAAAACCTCCTTTTTTCAATATTTTGAGGCTAATTCTTACTTTTATTACCAGTTAAGATAATTAAAAGCAAAAAAATTAAGCCGACTAAATCGACTTATATATTGTGAAATGATATTCACTTTGGTTTCATTCAAACTCGCTTATATCAATAATTACAAGTGGTTCGACGAAAACGCATTATGGAGCGGGTAGCGAGAATCGAACTCGCGCAACCAGGTCGGAAGCATGGGATTCTACCACTAAACTATACCCGCAAAAACAACTATAATAATTATACACTATAAAAATAAAATATTCAATAGTATGAGTTGACAAAAAAAGAAAAATACAAGATAATATACAAGAAAACAAAAAAGATGGAAGAAAAGAAAATGAAAAAAACAAAAAGAATGATAAGAAATTTAATAATATTTATAATCTTAATAATATTAACATTTTATATAATATTAAAAGATCAGAACGTTACAGAAATATTTAGCATATTTCAAAATGTTAAAAGGCAATATATATTAATAGCAATTTTAAGTATGTGTATATATGTAGTATGTGAATCAATAAACATAGGAAGAACACTAAAGAACTTAAATGAAAAAACAACATTTTGGCAAAATATAAAATATGCATTAATAGGATTTTTCTTTAGTAGTATAACACCTGCAGCAAGTGGTGGACAACCGATGCAAATATACTACATGTATAAAGATAAAATTTCAGTTGCAAATTCAACATTGGCACTATTAATAAATCTAAGTAGTATGCAAATTGTAACGATTTCAATAGCATTAGTAAGTGTAATATTTAACCATAAATATTTAAATGGAACATTAATAGGATTTTTTATTTTAGGAATATTATTAAATGCAAGTGCACTTACTCTACTTTTAATAGCAATTTTCTCAAAAAAACTATTAAATAAAATGATTAACTTTGTAATAAAAATAATGAAAAAATTCAAAATAAAAAACATAGAAGACAAGCAAATGAAATTAGAAACTGAATTGGCTAAATACCAAAACAGTAGTGATTATATAAAAAATAACAAAATGGTAATATTAAAAATATTATTAACAACATATATTCAATTTATAGCATATTACAGTGTATCATATTGGGTATATCGTTCATTTGGACTAAGTGGTCATAATTTTATAGAAATAATAACAATACAATCAATATTGTATGCAACGGTATCTGGAATACCATCACCTGGAGCTGTTGGTGTAACAGAAGGAGGATTTATTGAAATCTATAAATTAGTATTTCCAACTAATATGATTAGTGGAGCAATGTTATTAAATAGAGGAATAAGTTTTTATTTGTTAGTAGCAATTAGTGGAATGATAACACTAATAAATCTTTTTAAAAATAAAAAAATGTTGAAAAAAGAAGAAATATAATATATAATAGGATTGATTAAAGAGATAATAGGGGTAGTTTTATGAATATACTTTTATGTGGGAATCAAAAGGTATTTGATGGAGCTCTTTCAGAGCTTATATCAATTACAAATAAAACTAAAGAAGTTGTTACATGTTATATATATACAATGGAACTTACTAGAGTAAAATCAGAATATACGTCAATTAAAGATGAACAAATTGAATATTTAGATAAAGTCGTTAAAACAAAAAATCCAGAAAATAGAGTAATAAAAGTAGATGTTACAGATTTATATGAAAAAGAATTTGGTAATTGTAAAAACGAAAATGCATATTGTACTCCATACACGTTATTAAGGTTATTGGCTGATTTAGTACCAGAAATGCCAGATAAAGTTTTATATCTTGATATTGATATGATGGCAGGAGACGATATATCTAAGTTATATAATATTAATATAAAAGACTATGAATATGCAGCTGTAAAAGAAAAATATGGTTCTGTATTTATATGGCCGGACTATATAAATGCAGGTATGCTTTTATTAAATATGAAAAAAATAAAAGAAACTGGATTATTAGAAAAAGCAAGAGAATTAATAAAAAATAAAAAATTACTATTTGCAGACCAAAGTGCAATATATTATTCGACAACGAAAAAATTATTATTGCCAAGAATATATAATGAACAATCAAAGTTTAATAAAAAAGGTACTGTTATATGTCATTTTTGCAAGAGACTATTGTGGAAACCATATCCACATACAGAAAATTATAAACAATGGCATATAGATGAAGTTCACAAAATATTAAAATGCCACGCATTTGATAATGACTTAGAAGAATATGTAAAATTAAAAAGAGAATATGAAATAAAAAAAGGGGAAGAAATAAATGAATAATATAAAAGAAATACCAATATTTTTTGCAATAGATGATGCATATACACCATTTTTGGCTGTTGCTATCCAATCATTGATAGAAAATGCATGTAAGGATTATAAATATTTAATAAAGGTATTGCATACAAATGTACAAAAAGAACACATGGATCAGATAATGAAATATGAAAGTGAAAATGTTAACATAGAATTTGTGGATTTAAACTATTACATAGAAAAAGTTCAAGATAAATTATATACACGTGATTATTACACTAACACAACATATTTTAGATTGTTTTTACCAGAACTATATCCTCAATATGATAAAGTATTATATTTGGATAGTGATATTATAGTAGTAGGAGATATATCAGAATTGTATAATACAGACATGGGTACAAATTTAGTTGCAGCTGCACCTGACGATATAATTCAATATAATAAAGTTTTTCAAGATTATGCTGAACTTGTAATTGGAGTTGCAAAATATCAAGACTACTTTAATGCAGGTGTATTATTGATGAATTTAGATGAATTAAGAAAGTTTAAATTCCAAGAGAAATTTGTGTATTTATTAGGAACTGTAAAGTTTTCAGTAGCACAAGATCAAGATTATTTAAATAGGCTATGTAAAGGAAGAGTAAAACTTATAAGTCATGATTGGGATGTAATGCCATATGTTAATGAAGAAACAAAAAAGGAAGATATTAAATTAATACATTATAATTTTGCATATAAACCATGGCATTTTGAAGATGTTACTTATAATGAATACTTCTGGAAATATGCTGAAAAAACAGAATTTTATGATGAAATATTAAAAGAAAAAGATAGCTATACAGAAGAACAAAAATTTCAAGATAGAGAGGCTGAAAAAGGTTTAGCAGAGCTTGCAATGAAAGAAAATGCATGTGTAGGCGATGATAGAAATAATAGGAGATAGTTTATGAAAGAGCAAAAAGAGTATGTTGTGGAAAAAGACGAATATAGATTAGAAGTATTAAGAAAAATAGAAAATCTTGAAAAAGAAGGTAGATTTGATATTGATGTAGAAGATGATCCTCCAACAATTGTCTTAACTCCAGAAAATATAGATTATTTAAGAACGAGTATGACAAGTAAAATCAAAAGAATATTTGCTAATAAAGTTGGAGAAAAGTTTTTGGATGATTTGCTAAAAAATAACAAATTAATAATAAAAGAAATAAAAGGAATGGAAAATTTAAGTAATTTAAAAACAGGTGCAATTTTAACATGTAACCATTTTAACCCATTTGATTGTTTTACGATAGAAAAAACATTTAGATTATCGGGACAAGCAAAAACAAAAAGATTGCACAAAGTTATAAGAGAAGGTAACTATACTAATTTTCCAGGTCTATATGGTTTCTTTTTCAGAAACTGTGACACATTGCCATTAAGCTCAAATAAAAGAACAATGGTAGAATTTATGAAGGCAGTGGATACTTTACTAAAAAAAAAAGATTTTATTTTAATATATCCTGAACAAAGTATGTGGTGGAATTATAGAAAACCAAAACCACTAAAACATGGAGCATTTAAAATAGCAGTAAGGAATAATGTTCCAGTTATACCAATTTTTATAACAATGAGTGATAGTGATGTAATTGGAGATGATGGTTTTCCTATTCAAGAATATACAGTAAATATTGCTGAACCTATTTATCCAGATAACAATTTATCACAAAGAGAAAGGACAGAAAAAATACTGAATAAAAACTTTGAGGTATGGAAAAAAATATACGAAGATTTTTATGGTATTCCATTAGAATATACAACTAAAAACAATGTTTCAATATAAGCGTATAAATAACAAAGAAATAAGAGAAGGTAAAATGAAAGAAAAAATTATTTATTATGAAGATGAATTAAATGATGAATTTTCAACAGCGAAAATTGAACCTAGAAAAATAGATGAAAATTATAAATATATACACAAAAATGTAATATGGAATGCTTGTGCATTCCTTTTACAAAATGTACTAAGTCTTCCAATAAAATATTTATATTCTAAAATAAAATTTAGAACAAAAACTATTGGAAAAGAAAAATTAAAACCATATAAAAAGCAAGGATATTTTATATATGGAAATCATACACAAGCTTTTGCAGATACATTCTTAATAAGCAATGCAGTATTTCCTAAAATAAATTATTTAATAGTAAATCCAGAAAATGTATCTATGAAATTTTTAGGAAATGTTGTTCAAATGTTAGGAGCAATACCAATTCCAAGTAATAAAGAAGCAATGAAGAATTTCTTAAAAACCATAGAAATAAGAATA
This sequence comes from uncultured Clostridium sp., assembly GCA_964415805.1. GTDB lineage: Bacteria > Bacillota > Clostridia > TANB77 > CAG-508 > CAG-269. Next base: position 392 of record CAYQBQ010000076.1, on the reverse strand, counting down.
AAACAAGGATATTCAATAACAATTTTTCCGGAGGCACATATATGGCCGTATTATACAAAAATCAGACCATTTAAATCAGTGTCATTTAAATATCCTGTAAAGTTAGAAACACCAGTGTTCTGCATGACAAATACATACCGATGTTATGGGAAGAATAATGAAAAAGTAAGAATTGTGTCATATATAGATGGTCCTTTTTTTTCGGATAAAGAATTGAACTTAAAGGAACAGCAGGAAGATCTGAGAAATAAGGTTTATGATGTAATGGTTGAGAGAAGTAAAAACAGTAATATTGAAGTAATTAAATATCAAAAAAAGAGGGATTAAGGGGCCACCACATAAAATCCCTCTTTTTTATTTTTTATAAATTATATTACTTGAATAAAAAAATA
>CAYQBQ010000075.1:0-5167 GCA_964415805.1 uncultured Clostridium sp. | reverse complement strand
TTGAGCATGGACGGAGCGCACTGCAACACGGCCGGATTGTCCGGCCAATCGTACAATAAACACTCCATCGGGATTTGTTACGTTGGCGGACTTGACGAAAACGGGAACCCGGCCGACACACGGACGCCGGAACAAAAATTGTCACTGACTAATCTTGTCAATAAGTTGTGCGACGAATACCCGATTACCGAGATTATCGGGCATCGGGACGCAAGCCCCGACCGGAACGGGGACGGGGTAATATCTCGTAACGAGTGGATAAAGCAATGCCCGTGTTTTGACGTGCGCGCAGAGTTTCCTATAGTGGCCTGTACCGCTAATATGTAAATATTAACCCTTTAAAACCATTAAACCATGACTAAAGACGAAATGAATGCCGCTCTTGATAAGATGCTTGAGCAGGGCAACCAGCTGAGAGCCAGTGAACTTATTCCTGTGCTGAAGGCAATCGTTGGGGCTCTCCCCTCCGAGTAACTTAACCGTTTAACTCCCTCCCGGTACCTCGCCGGGAGGTAATTTTTCTCAATTATGAAAAAGCTAATACCATATCTTGTAATCCTGGTCTTATTCGGAATTATCAGCTTATTGTGGGCCCATATTTCTTTCCAGAAAAAGAATCTGGACCGTATTAAGGAAAATATGGAGGTTCTTCTGGAGTCAAATAATGACCTTATATTAAAGGCCAGCCATTACCAAATCCAGGACAGCCTCAACGTCGCGCAAATCAAGAGTTTAGAACTAACGGTTAAAGAGTTCAAGGCCTACCGAGAGAAGGACGCGAAACTGATTAAAGACCTCAAAATTCGTAACAAAGACTTGGAAGCACTTGTTAACGCTAAGCTGGAAACACGTGATACAATTCTTGTTGCAGTTCATGATACGATACCTGGAGTTGCTACTTTCAACTATACAAGTACCTGGACAGACCTGTCCGGAACTATCGATATGGTAAAAGACACGATGCAAGTCAGTATTACGAACCGAGAGGACTTGGAGATTGTTGAGAGTGTTACTCGTAAAAGGTTCCTTGGTTTCCTCTGGTACTGTAAAAAGCTTGAAAGTAGAAAGGTCGACGTTGTGAGTCATAACCCAAACACCACTATAAAAAATGTTAGCTATACGAAGATTGTGCAATAATTGTGTCAACTCTTCGGTCTCGAGCTAATTCCCTATTACGCCGTTTCTAAACAATAATTGAAGCGATTAAACAATCTTAAACAATACTTTGTTTTTCATAACTAATTAATTTTCAATAAAATAGGGCGGTCTAAACAATTAAACAATAATTTCTATAAAAACATTGGACTATCATTGTAATATAGATTTGTATGTGGATTTTATAGATTTTTATAAAATTCGTATATACTATATATAGACTTTTTTGTTTTATTGTTTGGAACGGTCTAACTGATTGATTTTCAATTAGTTAGGGTTAAACAATCATTGTTTGGATTGTTTAGAAACTCAAACGTATTGTTTAGGAGACTTGATTTGCTGATTTTTAATCACGTATGCCTTTTATGCCCCGAGAATTAGCTGAAAAAGTCCTTAAATGCAAAACGAAAAAATTTTTCAATTTTATTTTTTATATGAAAAATTTCCGCTATATTCGTATAAGAAAATAAATGAAGCAGAACATGCAAGAACAGCAATCACTATTCTATTTAAACAACGTACTTAAAAACTACAAGCTGAATCAAGCTGACGTAGCAAATGTTATGTTTCCTACAAACAAGAACGCCGACCTAGCGCTCCGTCGAATCCTTAAAGGAGAGGGCCACGTTTCAGTAGACCAGCTTGAAGCCCTCGCGCAGTACGTGGGCGTGTCCGTTTCCGCTATTTATGAAGCGGGTTGTGACTTGTGGCACGATGCTACAGAAAAGTTGGACAACTTCTGTATTAAGCGTGGTATCTATGTGGCTAAGTATATTTATGCCACTCACGTGTTAACCATTACAGCGGATGACAAAGAATTGTTTAACGACGTTGTTACAGACGGTGACTTGCTTGTTCAGGACTTAGTAAACATCATTAACAATATTATAGATGGAACCTATTCAAATTAACGTAACCGTAAAGCTCGATGACGCTACTCAGGCTTTCCTGAGCTCGTTATTCGGGGGCCTGGTTAAGCCTGCAGCAGAGCAGAAGCCCGCAGAGCAGAAACCTGCAGCAGAGCAGAAACCTGCAGAGCAGAAACCTGCAGCAGAGCAGAAACCTGCAGCAGAGCAGAAACCTGCAGAGCAGAAACCTGCAGAGCAGAAACCTGCAGAGCAGAAACCTAAGCCTGCCACCGCAGCACCTGCAGCTGCGTCTGCTCAGTCCTCTATCACAATTGACAGTCTTCGTGAACTGGCAATGACTAAGATGAACGCACACCGTGTGGAAATCAAACAGAAGCTCACAGAGCTTGGTACTCCGTCAATTACAAAACTTGATGCAGCCAAGTACCAGGAAATGTACGACTTCCTTAAAGGTCTTGAGTAATGGGTAAGTCACAGACAAAACGACTTAGAGAAGCAACCAAACGTTTCGGTCGGGAAGACCGGAACCGGTTGGCAAGTACAAGAGCAAATTTGTCTGTTCTTGTTCATGCAAGAAAAGTGGAAGCAGGCTTAATCTCACCCGCTGCAGCGGGCCATACTTCTAATGGTCCTATTCTTGTCAAGCGCTATAGCACTTGTCTGTCATACCAGCAGAATGAAATAACCTATGGTAGACCGCTGAAGTAATGAAGACTTTAAGTACATCACCTAAAAAGGCTCCGGCTCCTACGTCGCACGCCCTTTTGTCAGCTTCGCTTTCAAGCCGCTGGTTACATTGTACCCCGGCTCCAAGGCTTGAGGAGAAATTCGGCATAAAGACCGATTCTACTTACGCCCAGGAAGGTACACTAGCCCACGCCTTTTGTGCTCTTTATTTGGAGCATGATATTCTTCACAAGTGTACTGACAAGCAGTTCAATGATGAGCTCGAGCGCTTGATGAGCAACGAGCTTTTTACAGAGGACATGCTTAACTATGTAGACCAGTATGTTGAGTACTGCACTAATGAATATATGGAAGCGCTTGCACACGAGAAGCAGGCCAGTATGTTCGTTGAGCAGAAACTCGACCTCACGGAATTTATTCCTGAGGGCTTTGGTACTGCAGACTGTTGTGTTATAAGCGACGACGTTCTGGAGGTTATTGACTTCAAATATGGTATGGGCGTACCAGTTTATGCAGACTGGAACTCTCAGCTTATGCTATATGGGCTTGGCGCTCTCCAAATCTTCTCCGGCATTTACGACATCAAAGAGGTCCTGCTTACGATTGTTCAGCCGAGAATTGACAACATTTCCTCGTTCCAAATCTCGGTAGACGAGCTCAATAAGTGGGTACTTGATGAGCTCAAGCCTAAAGCAAGAATGGCCTGGAACGGCGAGGGCGAACTTCTGCCTGGCGACTGGTGCAAGTTCTGTACGGTTAAAACTCGCTGCCGTGCTCTCTACGAGGAGCAAATCAAAATCGCCAAAGCCGATTTTGCAGAAGACCCTCGGATGCTGTCTGACGAGGATATTGCGGACATTGTTCGTCGTGCTCCGAGTTTTACGAGTTGGGTTAACTCTGTTACAGAATATGCGCAGAATCAAGCCGTTAATGAGGGCAAACAGTGGCCTGGTCTTAAGCTGGTCGAAGGTCGGTCTGTTCGCAAGTGGATTGACCCCGACCTCGCAGAGAAGACAATCCGCGAACGTTGTCCTGAAATTCCTAACGACGTACTCTACACTACCAAGCTTAGTAGCTTGACTACTATTGAACGCGCAGTGGGCAAGAAAGAATTCTCAACACTGTTTGCTGATATTGTAGTAAAGCCCGCTGGTACTCCTACTCTTGTTCCGGAGGACGACAAACGTCCTGCTATCGGTATCGCACAAGCACAAAAAGACTTTCAATAATTAAAGCTATGAACACAATCATTGTAATGTTTGAAGGCACTTGTAAAAAGAAGTATGCCTACAACACCGACTCCAAAGTTGCCATTGGCGACGTTCTTGTATCTTCTGACTACAGTAACAGCAAGATGACTGTTATTGACGTCCTGGACGAAAGCTATAAGTATGTAAACCCTGACACCGGTGAGCTTTCTAACAAGATGACTTCTCTGAACCAGAATCTCATCAAGACTCTGAAAGTAGCCGCTGACAAGGTGGACCAGACTATACTCTGTATTAGGTTAACCAAATAACTCAGTACCATTATGGAACAAACAACAAAAGTTGTAACTGGAAAAGTACGCTTCAGTTACGTGGCTGTATTCCAGCCGAAGGCTATGGACGATAAGTCTGAGCCCAAGTACAGTGTTTCTATCATCATTCCGAAGAGCGACAAGGCCACACTTGACCGCATCAACAAGGCTATCGAGGCCGCGAAGGTTGCCGGAAAAGCAAAGCTTGCCGACAAGACTGGCAAGATTCCTGCTAACATCAAGATTCCGCTCCGCGACGGTGGTACTGACCGCCCTGACGACGAGGCCTATGCCGACTCCTTCTTCATCAATGCCAGCAGCAACCGCAAACCCGGTGTGGTTGATGCCCAGCTGAATGAAATTATCACTCCTGAGGACTTCTACTCTGGCTGCTATGGCCGTGCCTCCATTAACTTCTATGCGTTTAATGCCGCCGGCAATAAAGGTATTGCTGCCGGTCTGCAGAACCTCCAGAAGTTAGCCGAGGGTGAGCCGCTTGCAGGTGCTTCCGCTGAGCAGGACTTCGGTGGTGACAACGAGTACAAAGACAGCGATATGCTGTAGTACTTGAGCGGTTGAGCCTTTAATATCGGCATGGTGCACCCAACCAACGACTATAGCTCGAAGCTATTTGCTCAACCGCTATCTTTAGCTCGGATAGGACGTAATAGAAAGCCGTCACACGAGATAATGCTCGAAAACTCCATTAGCTGGCCCGTTACCAGCCCGAGCTACAAAGCATTCTGTTGTGAAACCCAATGCAAAACTTAGTGATTTTAAGGACAGCGCTCATCGACCAATGGTAGGTCCTCAGTCTCGCTTGACCGCTTGCTGACGATGCCAGTTCGAATCTGGTTGAGCGCACTATGGATTACCTATTTATAGACTTAGATACGTACTCCTCGAGAGACTTGAAGACGGTGGGCCTTTACAAATA
>CAYQBQ010000074.1:0-5232 GCA_964415805.1 uncultured Clostridium sp. | reverse complement strand
TATTTAATGTAATTTTACTTTATAAAATTGATTGTAAATATATTATACGAGGAGTGATCTTATGGAAGAAAAGTATGAAATTATGAATCTTCTTCAAAGCAAACAAACTTTAACTAAAGAATTGAATGATTTGATATATGGCTCTGTTGAGATTAGAGAAAAAGATTCTAATAAATATATATATGTACATTACAGAGAAGATGGAATTTTACTTACAAAATATGTTGGAGAGTATTCTGATAATTTATATAATTTAATATTGAATAATAGTATTAAAGCAAAAGAATTAAAAAAAGAAATTAAAAAAATTGAAAAACAATTAAAACAATTGAATTATATTGATGAGGAACTTAGTCCACAAGTAGAAATAAACATAGATTTTGCCAAAAGACATTTAGTAGATACTATTTATAAACAAGCGATTTTAGAAGGTGTTGCAACAACTTTTGCAAATACAGAAAGTATTATAGAAGGTGGAAAAATTAATAATATGTCTTCAGAAGATGTTTTGAAAATTGTTAATTTAAAACATGCTTGGGAATTTATATTAAATAAAAATGTAATATTGTCAGATACAAATTTTCCATTACTATGCGAAATAAATAAATTTGTGCAAGAAGGATTTTACTATAGTGCAGGAAAAATTAGAACTGTTCCAGTAAGTATTGGTGGAACAAAATGGACTCCTGAATTGCCAATAGAAAGTATAATAAAAGAAGAATTAGATGATATATTTAATAAAAAAATAAGTGATATAGATAAAGCTATTGAAATTTTATTATATATTATGAAAAAACAAATATTTATAGATGGAAATAAAAGAACATCTATAATATTTGCAAATCATTATTTAATATCAAAAGGTAAAGGAATTATTGTAATTCCAGCAGAATTAACAGATGAATATAAAGATTTATTAATTAATTATTATGAGGGAAAAGATAAAACAAAAATAAAAAAATTTTGAAAAGAAAAATGTTTTATGAAAATATAGAAATTTATATATGCAGTCAAAGTGCAGTCACAAAGTTTTAATACATTGATATTACTGGATTTTGAGAATATATAAAGAGTCGCCTCGACCATATTAAAAACTCTATCTCACGTATTTGAAGATATTTCACAATATCAGAGAATATTTGAGGTAGTATTTTTTTTGCCCATTTTTAGCTGTGTATATCTGACAATATCTATAGGTGCATTAAAATTGCACTATAATTACATTAAAAAATATTATTATCTTCATATTTTTCATTAACAATTCTCTCAGTTTCCTTAATTTTATCCTCATATCCAGTCAAAGCAGCAAAAGCTGCAAACTGTGCAGCCCTTGCCTCCAAAGACATTTGAGGATGCCTTTTAGAAACATGATGATGCAAATTTATAATATCATCATAATTCTTTTTCATCTATTCCATATGACCTCCAATCTGTTTATTTCTATCAATAGTAGTTCCTCCATCCTGTAAATTCATACCTTTTATAATGGCATTTTTTCCATATTTATTTTTTATACCAATCATTGCCTTTTGCAATTCTTTTTCCATTTTTTCTTTCTGAAGTTTTTCGGCCTTTTGTTGATAATCTGTAAATAAATCTATCTGTTCATATGTTTTTTTATTTTTTTCAGTAAATTCGTCTACAACATTATTAACTGTAATATTAATTCTTCTTACTAATAACTGCTTATTTATAATTCTTTCATATAATTTCATAATAGCATCCATTATTATTTTTGTAGAAGATGTTTTGTGGTCCAAATTTATTGTACCATGTGCATGTTTAGGAATTTTTCGTCCATATCTATCTGTTGTAATTTCACCTTTATATAAATTTTTTATAAATGGGTCAGTCAAATTTTCTATATCATATCCAACAGTTAGAACTATTTGATTTGTAACAAGATTTTTTTTAACTAAATCTAGTGTTAAAAGTTCCGTCATTTCCTTTATTATAAGTTTTGTTTTTTCATAATCATAAGGACAATGTAGTACCTGACCAGAGCTAATGCTATTGTTTTCGGGTTTATATTCTTTTATTTGTTTAATATTAACAGGTTCCCAACCCCAAGCGTGGTCTATCAATAATTCTGCATTTATACCAAATAATTTATATAATAATTCTTCATTTTGTATAGAAGTTCTCGCTACATCTCCCATTGTATATATCCCATGAGCTTCAAGTTTTTTTGCATATCCAGAACCAACTCGCCAAAAGTCTGTAAGAGGTCTATGATTCCATAATAATTTTCTATAAGTCATTTCGTCTAATCCAGCTATTCTAACCCCATTTTTATTAGGTTCAACATGCTTGGCAACAATGTCCATAGCAATTTTACATAGATATAAATTTGTTCCAATTCCAGCTGTTGCAGTTATTCCAGTGCTTTTATAAACATCTTGTATAACATGAGTTACCAGTTCTCGTGCAGTCATATGATATGTTTTTAAATAATGCGTAACATCTATAAAAACTTCATCAATTGAATAAACATATATATCATCTGAAGAAAACCATTTTAAATATATGTTGTAAATGTTTGTGCTATATTTCATATAAAAGCCCATTCTTGGAGGTGCGATTATATAAGATAATTCTAAATCTGGATTTTTTAATATAGCCGTATTATCATAAGATGAACCTGTAAATGTCTGATTAGGAGCTTTTCGTTTTCTTTCAATATTAACTTCTTTTACTTTTTGTATTACTTCAAACAATCTTGCTCTTCCAGGTATACCATATGACTTTAGGGAAGGACTGACAGCAAGGCATATTGTTTTTTCAGTTCTGCTACCATCTGCAACTACTAAGTTCGTAGTAATAGGGTTTAGACCACGTTCTTGGCATTCTACAGATGCATAAAAGCTTTTTAAATCTATTGATACATAAATGTGTTGTTCTCTATCTTGCATATTGTACCTCCTTAATAAAATCACTAATTAAATTATAGCATTAATTTATGCGAATGTAAACAAGTGTTTGTAAAAAAGAGAAAATTTTCTACAAATTTATAAACTTTTGGAAAATAAGAAAGCTCTCAATCATACGAAAGAGAGCTTATAGGAAATACCAACATAATAATGCTGATATCAAGGATGGATTAAACCATAAATTAATGACACATTAGGATATCCATCAACAAAATAATATTTTTTAGATAATGAAACTTTAATTTCTTCTGGTAGGTTTGGAGAAGATAAAGTTTCAATAGCATATTGGACTCCTTTTTTTGATATTAATCTTTTCAATGATTCTTCAAAATACGTCATATTGTTTCCTCCTTTTATAGTGCAGAAATCCTGTAATAACATATATATATGTATGCAGAAATTTCAAATTTAGAACATTTTTTTACAACTTTTTAATTAATTATATAATATATTAATAAAAATAAAAAAAGAACTAGATTAATCGCAAACGAAGAAATCTAGTTCAATAAATAATAATATAAATATATGAATTTAAAGAAATTTTAGCAAAACCAATCAAATAAGTCAATAAAAAAAACAAAAAAACTCAAAAAATATTGAAATATAGACGATACGAAGAGAAATATAATTACAAATTAAAAATTTCCAAATCTTTAAAAGCAGGATCATATAAATTTTTTCCCATATAATCAAATCTAGAACCGTGACAAGGACAATCCCAAGTTTTATCAGTATCATTCCAAGAAAGTAAACAACCCAAATGAGTACAAATTGGCTTAACAGCAAAGATATTTCCGTGAAGTATCTTTATAAATACCAACTTTTTGATTATTAATATCTATAATACCACCTGAATTAATAGGGATCTCATCAAAATTAATATTAGAGTCCTTAATCTTTTTGATAGCAAGAGAATTAACAGACTCTGTAATCATATTTTTGATTTCAGTTCTATTCTTTATAGGGTTAACACGTGTAGAATCAAAAATATAAGCATATTTATTCTGTTTTCCCAAAATCATATCGCATACAATATTAGCAGCCACATTAGAAGTTGTCATTCCCCATTTATTAAAACCAGTACCCACATAAAAGTTATTTGTTGTATTTGAAAAAGGACCAATATAAGGAATTTTATCTAAGGTAATACAATCACGGGTATCCCATCTAAATAAAACTTCGCAATTAGGATATAATTGTCTAGCATAATTTTCTAGAACACCATAACTTTGTTCATAAGTAGTAGGAGTACCAGTTTTATGTCCCATACCACCTAATAAAAGAATTTTTTTACCATTATAATAAGCTGTTCTAAATGAATAAGTTGGTTCAGAAGCTGTTATATACATTCCATTAAACAAAGTTTTTTTTGTATCAATCCCAATAACATATGAGGATGATTGATACATTTTAAAGAAATACATTCCAGGAAAATTAATAAATGGATAATGAGAAGCCAATATAACATATTTAGATGTTATTGTACCACCAACTGTTTGCGTAGAAAAATCAGTTCCATTTGATTTTATATCAAACACAGTTGTGTTAGTATATATTTCTCCATTGTTTTTCGTAATGCAATCACATAGACCATTTGTATATTTAATGGGATTAAATTGAGCCTGATTTTTAAATTGTATTCCACCAGCAATTTCAAAAGGAAGACCTGTTTTAGTAACAAAATTTGCAGGAAATCCAATTGCATTTACACAATCAACTTCTTTTTTTATTTTGACAACTTCAAGTTTATCAGTAGTATAAACGAAATTTGATTGATTTTCGAAATCACATTTTATATTTTCAGTATCAATAATATTTTTGATATTTCTAATAGCTTCTTCGTTTGCAGATAAATAATCTTTTGCAAACTGTTCGCCATAAGTATCTATCAAATAACTATAAAAAAGACCATGTTGAGATGTTATTTTTGCCGTAGTGTGGCCAGTAGTTTTTCTACAAATATCACTTTTATCCACAATAGTAACTTTAAATCCTGATTTTGATAAATAATATCCACAAGTAAGACCGAATATTCCAGCACCAATTATGCATACATCAGTAGATATATCTTTATTTAAATTTTCATAATTTTTATTATCTGAATTTTCGCTTAACCATAACGAATTCATATAAACACCATCCTTTTTGAGACAGTTGGGACAGTCCAAATTTGTTTCATTTTTTATGTCGAAAAATGCCATAAAATTAAATATACAAAAATTCGACAGTATGTGACAAAAATAATGAGACAAATTAGGACTGTCCCAACTGTCTCAAAATTATTATTTACTAAAAAAAATAA
>CAYQBQ010000073.1:0-5289 GCA_964415805.1 uncultured Clostridium sp. | reverse complement strand
CCATCCAACCGCCGATATTGTATATAATAATATTCTCCCCGAATTTCCTAATATAAGCCTCGGTACAGTATACCGCAATCTATCTTTATTAACGGAATTAGGGCAGATTCAGAAGATTTCATGCGGTGACAACAGTGAGCACTTCGATGCTGACATCTCTTCGCATAACCATTTCTATTGCAGAAAGTGCAAAGCTGTAATAGACCTCCCTATGGAAAACATTGATTTTATAGAAACTCTTGCCTCCAATTCGTTCGGTGGAAAAATTGAATCGCACAAAACTTATTTTGTAGGTATTTGTGAAAACTGCCTAAATGAAAATATGTAAATATAACTTTTTTAAAAATAATAAACATTTTTGTTGACAAATGTTTATCAATATGATAAAACATAATAGTAATGATTATCGTTTTTGAAATTTTTCAAAATACAAAGCATATTAAAATACATTTGTATTAACAAAACGATAATTTAAATAAAACAGGTAATAATAACAATCAATAATATTTTTAATGAAAGGAAGATAAGATTATGGCAAAATGGGTATGTTCAGTATGTGGTTATGTTTATGAAGGAGATGCAGCACCTGAGAAATGTCCTCAGTGTGGCGTTCCTGCAAGTAAATTCAACAAAGTTGAAGATGGTAAATTAGAGTGGGCTGCAGAGCACGTTGTAGGAGTTGCACAGGGTGTAGACGAAGAAATCATTCAGGGACTTCGTGATAACTTCAATGGTGAGTGCTCAGAAGTAGGTATGTATCTTGCAATGGCAAGAGTTGCTCATAGAGAAGGATATCCTGAAATCGGACTTTATTGGGAAAAGGCTGCTTACGAAGAAGCTGAGCACGCTGCTAAATTCGCAGAACTTCTCGGAGAAGTTGTATCTGACAGCACAAAGAAAAACCTCGAGATGAGAGTTGAAGCTGAGTGTGGTGCAACAGCAGGTAAGATGGCACTCGCAAAGAAAGCAAAAGAACTTAATCTCGATGCAATTCATGATACAGTTCATGAGATGGCTAGGGATGAGGCTAGACATGGTAAAGCATTTGCAGGTCTCTTAAAGAGATACTTTGGCTAAGCTACAAGCCAAGCAATACCACAAAAAACCGGGTCAGGGTGAGCTTGCTCACTTCTGACCCGTTTTTTTGTGGTATTATTCGGCGACAGCCGTTCATGAGGAATGAGTTTACGAATTCCGAATGGCTTGGCTTCTATATCAATACATTTATCTTCTCCTCTATCTCCTTCCGTAGCATATATAATTTTTTCAACGTTTGTTTGTTTATTATCTTCTCCATAGCTTTACAATCCGGAAGTTCATCATCTCCAACCGGCAAAGCAATTTCTGTCCGTTTTATATTATCTGAATTATATTTTGCAGAATAATCAAAAATACCCTTTTTTGAATTTCTTATGGCAGCTACAATATATTGTGCAATACTTTTATTAAAATACTTAAACATCGTATCATATGGCTTAAGTATTTGTACATGTGAAAATCCTATAAACGTCTTCTCCTGATAGAATACTGAATTATCATCTGTAGTATCACTTATAGTTATCGTATTACCCGGATTCAATGCCTCCATTTTGCTATAACCTTTAATACCATTATTATAAGAAATATTTGACACAAATGGTACATCACCTACTTTTTTACACAACATTTTTTCAGTATATCCTTTATAAGCCTTTGATGGTTGAACATCAAATAATGCTCCTACCGGGAATAGTTTTGTTTTTAAATTTCTGTTTTCATTGTTACACTTCCCACCTTCAATTTCAACACTGTTATTCAAAAAACTACATATTTCTCTAGATAAATACGAGCATATTTCCTCATCAAAATCCTGTTTTTTTGGAACTGCATCAAACTGTTTATGATTTTCATAATTCCAATCAGAACCTGATTCAGAAATAGTATCACGAATCACATCAATTCCTTCATAGCTTTTTCCATTAATATATGCTTTTATAACATCCGAATATAATCGATGTACATCATCAATCTCACTTACCGTTCTTTTAGTTCTTCTGTATCCATCTTTTCTAAAATCAACAAATGTAACATCTTTCTCAAAATCATGTGGTATGCCGGCTTTAAATATATAAATACTCGTTTGAACTTTTGCATTTGGAATAAACAAATCCCCAGGCATCTTTATGCTTCCTAACATTGTGTGCTTTTTTAATATTTTTTTCGCAGTATTAATACCTTTTCCGCTTCCCGCACTATCCTGTATAATTACAGCTCCTAAACCACCTTTCTCTAATGAATCTAATCCCACCTCAAAAAATGGCAATCCGTTCTCCTGATAAGTAAAATCAGGATTTATTAATAATCTGTCATATTTCTTTGATAATACCTCTTTTTCTTTAAACGCATCTGCTCTAACAATAGAAGAAGACCCATCACCTCTCATTATCATATTTGCTGCCGCCAGAACATACATCTTACTATCTACTTCTATTCCATGCAGCTGATTCTTTTTTATAAGCCATTTTATAATTTGTCTTTCATCCAAATTCTCATCTAAATTCAGCTTTTTCTTTAACTCTTTAGTCGCATCTTTCTCATAGAAATCCGGGAGTTCTCTTCTCGCATAATCCTCTAATTCTTTTTTCAAATCACTTATTGATGCCTCATCACATTCTTTTAACATTTTATCCATAGCTGCAACCAAAAAGCCACCGCTTCCCGTACATATGTCAAGCACTTGATTATGACGGTTAATTTCTATTAATTCAACCATCAACTTTGTAACATACGGTGGAGTCAAAACTTTTCCATTTTCACTTGCATTATGTACCGTATATTTTAAAAATTCGCTAAATAATTCACCTAACGAATCAATGTGTGTATTATTAGCCAGCTGATACACATTTTTATAGATAAATGTAAAAATGTGTTTTGTTGAACTCTCACCTAACTCTTCTTTATATTTATCACGATCCTCATCGGATTTTACAATTCCATATTCCTGTAACATCAATTTTTGTTTATCCGTAGGTATTTTTCTAAATTTTAAATACTGTTCTATTTCATTAAATATCTTAATACCATCACGCATATTTTCAAAATCATCGTCCGTTGTTCCTCCTGTAAGCTTTTCAGGAACAAGTCTTTTTCTTTGCATTGACAGCAATAAACCACTAACATATATTGCTCTATCCGTTGGTGCAATATGTGCAGTATTCATTATCTCATTTAACTCTTTCGCTGACTTTTTTAATGACTTATATTTGCCAGACAGTATTTCATTTTTTTCATCATCTGTCAATTCAGCCTTTTTAAATAATGCATCAACATCATTTAAAAATTCCAAATCATTTCCTTCATAAATTTTCTTTGGCATATCAAATTCATTATAAACATAATATGCCATTACCTGAATATCCAATGATTCCTTTCCTTCACCTTCTCCGGCAACTCCTACTGCAATAACACTCTTATATCCGCTTCTAATCAACTCCCTCGCATAATGAACAGCACCATTTACTGCAAAATTCTTTATTGCCGTTAAACTATCATTAATCGTTCCATCTCCATTTAATGCTATCAGTTTTTCTATTGTCCACTTATCCTCTATCAGTATAGCATTCCCATTCTCTAGTCCCTTTACATTATGGTCTGGAATACCTCCATTACTTTTTCCACTCTTGCTAGCCTTTTCCAGTGCTTCGCTAAGTCTTTTATCTATATCGTTTTCATAACCATATTGTACATTTAACTCTTCCAAACGACGATTAACCCATGGATGCAATATCGATTTTTCCATAGACTTCTTTTCTTTCTTCATTACAACACCTCTCCCTAATCCATTCATAGGAACCTATGTTCTTATAATATCATATTTATTTTTTTTTACAATATGGCATATTTCATAAATTTATTATTCATTTTAATACTATAATACACAATATACTCTTCCCCCTTGAACCGTAAGTACTCAAACATGAGTACCTTGTTATACTACCCTATTCATGAGATAATCGCCCTAAACTTATCGCACGAATCGCTCGATTCGTGTTAACAACTATATCTAAGGAGGTTCTCATGAATACAAAACAAAAACTTCATCAAATCAAACTACAGCAGTGGGCATCACGATTTCAGGAGCAGGCTTCCAGCGGTCTCACCGTCAAAGCATGGTGTACTGAAAACAACATATCCATTCACACCTACAACTATTGGAAACATCTGTTAAAACAGGAATATGTAGAGTCCGCTCTTTCAGAACAACATGATATTGTTCCATTAACAATGCATGCCCCCGATTTAGCGGTTTCTTCCACACCTGTCGCTGTACCTTTGTCGTGTCATTCGCGCGATTCGCGCGAAATGTACAACACTATCTCTATTTCTACTGGAGATGTTTTGATACAGGTAACTCCGAATGTTTCCGACGAATATCTTTTTCGTATTCTAAAGGCGGTGCGACATGCTTAAAGATGCAAACCCTCATTCCTTTGCAGGTATTTATATCGTCTGTGGATATACTGATCTTCGCTATGGAATCGATTCCCTTGCTGCAATCATTGAACAAAAATACCACATGTCTTTATTCGTTCCCAACACCTTGTTTCTCTTTTGCGGACGGTCAGCTTGCAAAATCAAAGGTTTATTATGGGAAGGGGATGGATTTTTACTTCTCTACAAGCGGGTTGACTGCGGACATTTCTCCTGGCCTCGTTCTTCTGATGAAATGAGGAAGATGAATGCCGAACAATTCCGGTGGCTTATGCAGGGATTTTCCATTGACCCTGTCATCCACGACATCTACCCAGAACATTCTGCCTGATTATTATGAATTTTTTATTGTACAAAACAGAGAAAATTTTACAGTATTTTCTTCCCTGATTTTTTGTGCTGTGCACAGCTTTAGAAAGCTTCTCATACATTCCACGAAGCTTTCTAAAGCTCTGTACGGCACATTTTTTCTTTTCCCATATTTCTTTTTATCTCTTATCCTCTCCCCATATACAGCCTTTCAGCCATGGGCATTTTTACCAATATGTCAAACTTCCACGGTTCGCTTTCTACCTGCATTTCTGCTATAATACTACTATAAACAGAAAGGAGAATCGTCACATGTTGAAGCTGTCAGCAGAACAACTGAATACCCTTGACAAAGATGCACTGGTTATTATTGTGACATCTCTTCAGGAACAGTTAATTTCTATGAGCCAGCAACTTGATATTGCGAATGAGCGTCTTGCTGACACTTCCAGACAGATCGAACTCCTAACGGAACAAATCCGCATTATGAACCAGCGTCAGTTTGGCCGC
>CAYQBQ010000072.1:0-5325 GCA_964415805.1 uncultured Clostridium sp. | reverse complement strand
CCATATTGCCCAATATATGGATATGGAGCACTGTTAATTACATTTTTATTAAAAAAATATACAAATGACCCAATCACATTATTTATAATGGCTATATTAGTTTGTGGAACACTAGAATATTTAACAAGCTATTTTATGGAAAAGATATTTCATGCAAGATGGTGGGATTACAGCCAAAGAAAATTTAATATAAATGGAAGAGTTTGCTTAAATACTATAATTCCATTTGGATTATTAGGTATGTTTATAATGTATGTATCAAATCCATTTTTAATAGGCAAAATAGAAAGTTTATCAGAAATATGGCTAAATATACTATTTTGGACTTTATTAGTAGTATATGTAATAGATAATATAATTTCAGGAAAAGTTATAAACTATGTAGGAAAAACAACAAAGAAATTTGGAAAAGATTTAGATAATACAGAAGAAATAACGAAAAAAGTAAAAGAAACATTACAGGCAAAATCTGCATTATATAGAAGATTATTAAATGCATATCCAAAAATACAATCAATTAAAGTAAAAATAAAAGAAAAACAAGAAGAATTAAAAAGACAAGTAGAAGAACAAAAAAATGAAGTAAAAGAAAGTGTAAAAAAACAGAAAGAAGAGATTAAAGAAAAAATAGAAAATTTAAAAGAAGATAAAAAATAAGAAGGAAACTTTTATGAAAAAATTTGATTTTAAAGAGAAATATAAAATGATACAAAGAATATCAACTAATATGGGGAATGACCATATTAGTGAATTTTCTGCACAATGTTCATATTATACAATACTATCATTTATACCATTTGTAATTGTATTAATTACGCTTATACAATACACGAATATAGATCAAAAAACATTATTTGATGTCATTTCAAAAATAATACCATCAAGTATGAATGAATTTGTAATTGGAATAGTTAGAGAAGTATATTCTAAATCTATAGGAACAATTTCAATATCAATTATATTCACACTATGGTCAGCCGGAAAAGGTTTATTTGCATTAACAAAAGGATTACATTCTGTATATAACACAGATGAAGATAGTGAAAAATCAGTTATATATTTAAGAATAGTTTCATTATTAGAAACAATAATTTTCATTGTATTAATAATGATTGGATTAGTTTTATTAGTGTTTGGAAATAGTTTGAAATCAATTGTACAACAACACTTTGGCGGACTTGAGAACTTTAATATGTTTTCACAAATAATAACTGAAATAGGATTTGTATTTATAACATTTATTATCTTCTTATTTTTATATAAGTTTATGCCAAAACACAAAGTAAACTTTAAAAGTCAAATTCCAGGAGCAATATTTGGTGCGATAGCACTTAATGTAATTTCATTTATATTCTCTAAATATTTAGATATATTTAAAGGATTTTCTATCACCTATGGAAGCTTGACGACATTAATGCTTATAATGATGTGGACATATTCATGCTTTTATTCTTTGTTTTTAGGATCAGAAATAAACAAAGAAATAATGAAAAAATTAAACAATAAAAATTTTGACACATAAGTATATAAATGATAAAATACTTAAGAAAAATATAATAACATAAGAGAAGGAACAAAAAATGCAAAAAACAGATATAGATACAGTAACAAATGTAATATTAAATAATGAATATAGGTTACATGAAAATAATAAACAAATTAATAATGAATCCAATAATAACAGAAATAAAAAGAAAAATAATAGACATAAGAAGAAAAAAACAATAAAGCAAAGAATATTTTTATGCCTAAAAATACTAATAGGATTGATTGTACTAGCAATAATATTTATATTTTTATTCTTCAAAACATCATTATTTCAAAAATACAAAGAACTATGGGTAGTAACAGCAATGTCAACAATGAACCATCAATATTTAGCAACATGGTTTTTATCAGATGAGGAAATACAAGAAATAATGAATAAATTAGAAGTACAGAATAATGAAGACTCAAACTCTGATGATATAAAAATAGTTGAAGTAAAAGACAATAAGAAAGAAATAACTGTTGAAAAAATAACAGGGAAAAATTATGTTGGATATGTAATGATTATTCCAGATGCATCAAAAGTTAATCTGGTTGATGGACGAAAATCAAATAGAGGTTCAAAGCTAAGTGAGATTGTTAAGAACAACAACGCTATTGCAGGAATAAATGCCGGAGGATTTGCCGATGAAGGAGGCGTGGGTTCTGGAAACGTTTTATGTGATGCAACGATAATAAATAAAAAATTATTATATGGAAATAAGACATCAAAATACAGTCTAATTGGACTAAGCTCAGATAAAAAATTAGTATTAGGAAAGTACACATATCAACAAGCGTTAAACGCAGGAATAGAGTCAGCAGTAGAATTTGGACCATATATAATTGTAAATGGAAAAAATCAAATTACAAATGCTAGTTCAGGAGGAATACACCCAAGAATGGCAATAGGACAAAAAAAGGATGGAACATTTATATTTGTTGTTGTTGACGGAAGACAACCAGGATATAGTATAGGAACAAATTTATTAGAGTTACAAAATATATTTAATAAATATGATGCATATAATGCTGCAAATTTAGATGGAGGTTCATCTGCTACTATGTATTATAATGGTAAAGTTGTAAATAAAACATCAACGCCGATGGGAGAGAGATATTTGCCAAATGCATTCATAGTAAAAAAATAAACCAAGTAGTGGGGTTGTTTTATTTTTTTTTTGTCAATTTTTAAACACAAATAAATAAAAAAACAAAATTGTTTTAATTTTTTATAATATAAAAAAAATAACCAAATTTGTGTCTTTCTTTATTGGTTTGTGACACATTTTCAACAACCATTTAACTAACGACACTACTTGGTTTACATTTTATATAAATTAATATCTACAGAACTACCATTACTTGAAGCTTTAATCTTTATATCAAAACCAGTATTATTTTTAAATTTTAAATCATAACTACCATAGGCAACAGCAGCATCCTTACCATTTGCAATATAAGGAACTTTGTTACTATGTTCATGTCTTTCTGTAACAGTCAAATTAGGAACTTTAAGAACAGCATTATATAAAGTTGTACTAACTTGACAATTTCCTCCACCTAAGCCCTTTTTCTTATTACCATCATTATCAAAAATATCAGCCTTTTGATATCCTTTTGCAGAAGTAGCTTGTCCAACAGTATTACAAAAAGAAAATGTTGAACCATTAGCAACTATTGTTTCGTTCAATGTAGAACAAGTTATATTAATATTGTTTTGCCTAGCAGAATCTTTAGTATAGATTTTAGTAGAAAAAGATGAAATAACTTCTTCTGTTTTTGGAGTGGTTTATTTTGGAGTTTGAGGTTCTGAGGCAATATTTAAATTATCCGTATTATTTTGAATTGAATTTTTTGTATTAATATTAACAGTATTTTCAGAATTACTCATATTGTTGTTATAATTGTTTTCTAAATTATTTTGTTGATTAGTAACGGTTTTTTGTGCAGAGTAATTAGATTTTTTTGAGTCATTATTTCTTGTAAAAATATAAATTCCAATTCCTATAGCAATAATAAATATAATTAAAAATATCCATAATTTGTTTTTCAAATTCATCACCAAAATTAGTATAACCAAAAAAAGTCATAAAATACAAAAAATATGAATATAATATGTGCAAAAGGAATTGTCCCAAAAGGAGGAAAATTTGAAAGATATAGATGAAATTTTAAGATATTTTCCGAGCAAAATATATCAAATATTTTTTAATTTATTTAAAGAAAATGATAAAATAGTAAATGAAATACAAGAAATAAGAATGAGAACAGATAGACCGATATTATTAAAATTAAGAGAAAGAGATTTAATACTTCAATATAATATTTCACAGACAGAAATATTACAAATACTAGAAAGATTATGTGAAAATTCAATATATGCTTATAAAAATCAAATTTGTGAAGGATTTATAACAATAAAAGGAGGACATCGTATAGGATTAACAGGTTCATGTGTTATAGAAAATGGAAAAATTACAAATATAAAGTACATATCAAGTTTGAATTTTAGAATAGCAAGAGAGATATTAAATTGCAGTACCAGAATATTAAGAGAAATTTTAGATATAGAAAATAAAACCATATATAATACGATAATTGTTGCTCCTCCTGGAAAAGGAAAAACTACAGTTTTAAGAGATATTATTCGAAGGCTAAGCAATGGAATTGATGAGATTAATTTTAGAGGGAAAATTTGTGGTGTTGTTGATGAAAGAGGAGAAATTGCTGCAATGTATAAGGGTGTTCCTCAAAATGATGTTGGAATAAGAACTGATATTATTGAAAATGTAAACAAAAATCAAGGAATACATATGTTAGTAAGAACAATGGCTCCAGAAATAATTGCATGTGACGAAATAGGAAGTAAAGAAGATGTTGAGGCTATTCATTATGCACTATATTCAGGCGTAAAAGGTATATTTACAATGCATGGTAAGAATGTTGAAGATATAAAAAATAATAGACAAATTTATGAGCTGATAGAAAATAGGGAAATTCAAAAAGTTGTTTTTTTATAATTTTTGACATTAATATAAATTTAATATATAATACTTATTATACTAAATAATTAGTATTTGTAACTGTAAACCACGCAAATAATAAAAGGTGGTGAATTATATGAAACATATTAAAACAGTTGCTGGTAACAATTTAAGTAAAAGCATCAAACATGGTGGATGCGGAGAATGCCAGACATCTTGCCAGTCTGCGTGCAAGACTTCTTGTACAGTAGGAAATCAGACTTGTGAGAATCATTCAAATAAGAATTAAAATGTTTCAAGCAAAAAAAGGGAGCGTTTATTAATATAATAAATGCTTTCTTTTGAAAAAAATCCAAAAAACTTGTAAAATCAAAAAATATGTGTTAATATAATATATGTAAATAAAATCCAATTAAAAAGCAAAGTATATATATCAAAAACATTTATACAGAAAAAATATCCAAGGCTGAGAGATATTTAAATAAAATATATAGAAATTTCACTTTTTAGGACTTCTTTTGAACAAAATACAAACAAGTAAATTAATTAGAAAGAAGCGGTTGCACCGTTAAAACTACAATGAGGTTAGTAAATAAAAACTAATAAATTTAGGTGGTACCACGGAAAGTCCATTTCGTCCTATAAACAAGGATAGAAATGGACTTTTTATCCATTTAGGGACAGGTACTAAAAGAACACAAAGATTTGGCATCCAAAATTATGAAAAAAATTTTGAATGACGATGAGCAAACGAATAGAAAGACACCTGGTAAAATGTCAAGATAAAAATTAAAAAAAATTTAATTTTTTT
>CAYQBQ010000071.1:0-5457 GCA_964415805.1 uncultured Clostridium sp. | reverse complement strand
CAACATTTATATATGAATATCCAGTAGAAATATCACCACTTGCAAAAAAATGTCCAAATAACAAAAAAATGACAGAAAGATTTGAGGTATTTATAGGTGGTAGAGAATATGGAAATGCATTTTCAGAATTAAATGATCCAATAGACCAATATGAAAGATTTAAAAAACAAGTCGAAGCAAAAGAAGCAGGTGATGAAGAAGCAGGTATGATGGATGAAGATTATATCAATGCACTAGAAATTGGTTTACCTCCAACAGGTGGACTAGGTATTGGAATTGATAGATTTGTAATGTTATTAACAGATGCTGCTTCGATTAGGGATGTATTATTATTCCCAACAATGAAACCTTTAAACTAAAACATTTTACAGACAAAATCTGAAAAATATTTGGACAGCAATGAACAAGCAACACAAGTGAAAGGAGATTTATATGTTTGGATTTAATTTTGACAAAAGAACAATGTATATAATAGCTGGAATATTGTTATTATTTGTAGTAATACAATATGTAACAAATCCAGAGCAATTACTAGGATTATTATTAAGTGCACCAGGTGTATTAATAGCAATAACATTTCACGAATTTGCACATGGATATGCAGCATATAAACTAGGAGATGATACTGCAAAAAATCAAGGAAGACTAAGTTTAAATCCACTTGCACATTTAGACCCAATAGGAACATTAATGCTATTAGTAGCAGGATTTGGATGGGGAAAACCAGTTGAGGTAAACCCAAGAAATTATACAAGAAAAATATCAATGGAAAAAGGAGAAGCAATAGTTTCCCTTGCAGGACCATTAATGAATTTTGTACTTGCAATAATATTTACATTAATATATTGTGCAATATACAAATTTGCAAGCACATCATTTTTAGTATCAACAATAGGCGGAATAATAATGTTATTAATATCAAGCACAATATCAATCAATATTGGACTTGGAATATTCAATTTAATACCATTACCACCATTAGATGGTTCAAAAATAATAATGCCATTTTTACCATACAAAGCGAAAGAATTTTTTGTAAATAATGAGCAAATATTTTATATAGTATTTGTATTATTATGGATAACAGGTTTAGCTGGAACAATAATAACACCAGCAATAAATTGGGTTTCTAAAGGAATACTAGCATTAGGAAAAATGATTTTTAGATAATAATAAAAATAGGGATTTGGGGGCCAGGACTCATAATCCCTAATTTTAAAGGAGAAAATAGATGAAAAAAGATGTATTAACATTAGGAATAGAATCAAGTTGTGACGAAACATCAGTTGCAGTAGTAAAAAATGGAAGAAAAATATTATCAAATATAATAGATACACAAATACCAATACACGAAAAATATGGAGGAGTAGTGCCAGAAATAGCATCAAGAAATCATATTGAAGCAATATCAAGAGTAACAAAAAAAGCATTAGAAGAAGCAAATGTTACATTTGAGGATATAGATGCAATAACACCAACATATGGACCTGGATTGGTGGGGGCATTGTTGGTAGGACTATCATATGCAAAAGCATTAAGTTTTGCAACAGATAAACCATTAGTAGGTGTAAATCATATACAAGGACATATTGCAGCAAATTATATTACATATCCAGAATTGAAACCACCTTTTTTATGTGTAATGACATCTGGTGGTAAAACACAACTAGTACATGTTAAAAACTATACAGAATTTGAAGTGCTTGGAAAAACTAGAGATGATGCAATTGGAGAAGCTTTTGATAAAGTTGCAAGAGTGGTTGGACTTGGATATCCAGGAGGTCCTAAAGTAGATAAATTAGCAAAAGAAGGAAATCCTAATTCAATTGAATTACCTAAAACACATTTTGATAATTTAGATTTTAGTTTTAGTGGTATAAAAACAGCGGTAATAAATTTACATCATAAAAATCCTGATATAAATAAAGCTGATTTATGTGCTAGTTTTGAAAAAACAGTAACTGAAATATTAATAGAAAACGCAAAAAAAGCATTAAAACAAACAGGATTAAAAACAGTTGCATTAGCAGGAGGAGTATCTGCTAATAGTTATATAAGAAATGAGTTTTTAAAATTAGAGCGACTTGGTATAAAAGTATATATGCCAGATTTAAAGTTATGCACAGATAATGCAGCAATGATTGCATCAGCTGGATATTATAATTTTATTAAAGGTGAAAGGAGTAATTTGGACTTAAATGCAATTCCAAACTTGAAATTATAATAAAAAAATGGTATACTTATTAAGTAACTAAAAATAGATGGCAGAAAGAACGGAGGTAGCAAAATGGAAATTGGATGTTATTTTTGCGAAGCAGAAATTGAGCCAAATTATAAAGAACCTGAAATTTTAAAGCGGTTTTTAAAGACAAATGGGCAAGTACAGTCAATAAAAAAAACTGAATGTTGTCCAAGGCATCAATTTGCATTAAAAACAGAAACAAAAAAAGCAAGAGAACTTGCATTACTACCACTACCAATGTAACAAGAAAAAGGCAAAAGATAATTCTTTTGCCTTTTTTGTTGCTTTTTAAAAATTAATATAGTAAAATTACAATATATTAGAAAGGAAACAAAAAATGGCAATATATGTAATAGGAGATTTACACTTATCATTTAACACAAATAAGCCAATGAATGTATTTGGAAAAAATTGGCAAAACTATGAAGAAAAAATAAAACAAGACTGGCTATCAAAAGTAAAACCAGACGACTTAGTAATGTTGCCAGGAGACTTTTCATGGTCAATGTATTTAGATGAAACAGAAAAAGACTTTGAATTTATAAATAATTTACCAGGAAAAAAAATATTGTTAAAAGGAAATCATGATTATTGGTGGACTACATTAACAAGCATGAGAAAATATATAAAAGAAAAAGATTTTAAAAATATAGACTTTCTATATAATAATAGTTATGAATTTGATAACAAAATAATTGTAGGAACAAGAGGATGGAGTTTATCAGAAGAACAAGAAGATATTAGATTAACCAAAAGAGAAATAGCAAGATTAGAACTATCCATAAAAGATGGAATATCAAAATATGGAGACAACAAAGAGATAATAGCATTTATGCACTATCCACCTGTAACCAAAAACTACATGAATACTGAATATATAGAACTACTAAAAAAATATAATATAAAAAGATGTTTTTATGGACATCTACACGCAAGTTCAATTCAAGATGCTGTTGAAGGAAACATACAAGGAATAGAACTTAAGTTAATTAGTAGTGACGGATTAGATTTTAAAATATTTAAAATTTAGGATTTGGGGACGGGTCAAAAATCCTAATTTAATTTATTTGATATTGAAAAAAATAAATGTTTTAATAAAAATAGGATTTTTGACCCGTCCCCAAATCCTATCGATAGGAGAAAATTATGGACTTAAGTAAAGATGTAAAATATATAAAAGGAGTAGGACCTAATAGAGTAAAACTTCTTAATAAAATAGGAATATTTACATTAAAAGATTTAATAACATACTATCCAAGAGGATATGAAGACAGAAGTAAACCAAAAAATATATGCGAATGTGTAAATGGAGAGGTTACATTAATTGAAGCAATAGCTGTTTCAAGATTTATAGATACGAGAATAAGCAAAGGCAGAACTATGCAAAAATTAATGGTCAGAGATGAAACAGGACAAGCTGTTATAACATGGTTTAATCAGCCATACTTAAAATCAAAATTTCAAATGCGGAAAAAAATATAGATTTTATGGAAAAATTGAATTTCAATATGGAAAAATAAACATGAATTCACCTGTATTTGATGAAATAGAAAATACAAATAATACAGGGAAAATAATTCCAATTTATCCACTAACATTCAGTTTAACACAAAATACATTAAGAAAAATAATTGAAAACGGAATACAAGATGTAAAACAACAAGGTGGATTACAAGAAACATTACCAGAATACATATTAGAAAAATACAAATTAGAAAAAATAAATGAAGCAACAAACAATATACATTTTCCAAAAGAATTTGACGATTTTAAGAAAGCCAGAAAAAGATTAGTATTTGAAGAACTATTATCAACACAATTAGCATTGTTACAATTAAAAAATAATAATTTAACAGACAAAAAAGGTATACGATTCAATTCAGAAGTACATATGTCAGATGTGATAAATACATTACCATTTAACTTAACAAAAGCACAGCTAAGAGTCTTACAAGAAATTGATGAAAATATGGAATCTGAAAAATCAATGAATAGATTACTACAAGGAGATGTTGGCTCTGGAAAAACAATCGTAGCAATGATATCAGCATACAAAGCAGTAAAATCGGGATATCAAACAGCAATACTAGCACCAACGGCAATACTTGCAGTACAACATTTAAATAATTTCCAAAAAATCTTAGACAAATTTGATATAAAATGTGAATTATTGATATCAGGCATTACAAAAAAGAAAAAAGAAGATATCTTAGAAAGATTAAAAAATGGTGAAATAGATATATTAATAGGAACACATGCAATGCTTGAAGAAAATGTAGAATTTAAAAATCTAGGACTAGTTGTAACCGATGAACAACACAGATTTGGAGTAAAGCAAAGAACAAAAATTGCAGAAAAAGGACAAAATCCAGATGTATTAGTAATGTCAGCAACACCAATACCAAGAACATTAGCATTAATATTATATGGAGATTTGGATATATCTATAATAGATGAACTTCCACCAAACAGAAAAACAATAGAAACATTCGCAGTAACAAAAAGAATGGAAGAAAGAGTAAACAATTTTATAAAAAAACAAGTAGATGAAGGAAGACAGGCATATATAGTATGTCCTTTAGTAGAAGATAGCGAAGAAGAAGACAATGACTTAAAATCAGTAATAACATTATACGAAACATGTCAAAAAGAGACATTTTCAAATTATAAAGTAGAATATATACATGGTAAGATGAAACAAAAAGAAAAAGATGATATTATGAATAGATTTAAAAATGGTGAAATAGATATATTAATTTCAACAACAGTAATTGAAGTAGGAGTCGATGTACCAAATGCAAGTATAATGGTAATAGAAGATGCACAAAGATTTGGATTAGCACAATTACATCAATTAAGAGGAAGAGTTGGAAGAGGGGAATACAAATCATATTGTGTATTAAAATATAAAGGAAATGGACAAAACACAAAAGAAAGAATGAAAGTAATGTGTGAAACAAATGATGGATTCGTAATTTCACAAAAAGATCTCGAATTAAGAGGTTCTGGAGATTTTTTTGGAACAGCACAACATGGAATACCAGAATTTAAAATATCAAATTTATTTACAGATATGGATATACTAAAATTAGCACAAGAAGCAGCAATATCAATTGTAGACAAAGATGGAAAATTAGAAAAAGAAGAAAATAAGCTTTTAAAGGAACTAGTTAAAGACAAATTTACAGATAGAATTGAAATTTAGGATTTGGGGA
>CAYQBQ010000070.1:0-5513 GCA_964415805.1 uncultured Clostridium sp. | reverse complement strand
TAATATTAACCAAATCTATATCAAGATTTGGAAGAAACACAATGGATGTTTTGAATGCTATAAAACACAGTTCTAAAGATGGTGAAATAAAGGTTGAATTAAAAAAAGAAAAGAACAATATAGTTTTAACTGTAAGCAATAAAGGAAAAGAAATACCAAAAGAGCAAAGAGAAAAAATATTTGAAAGATTTTACCGTGTGGATGAATCTAGAAATAGAAATGATAATAGGTATGGACTTGGTTTGGCAATTGCTAAGAATATTGTTCAAAATCATAATGGTAGCATATCAGTGAATTGTGAAAATGGATATAATATTTTTAAAGTAAGTTTTAAAGATTAAACGGGATTAAGGGGCCACCACACCAAATCCCTCTTTTTTTTATAACTTTGTTATTATATATTAATATTTTTTGAAAAAAATATAGCTGGGGTCTACCTATGGGTCTTTTTCTTAAAATATTAATATATAATAACAAATTAAGAATTAATATACGGGATTTGGAGTGGTGGCCCCTTAATCCCTAAAAAATTTTATAAAAATTTTTATATTTAATATTCATTTAATATTCGATTTGTAAAATACACTTAAATAAAAAAAGGAGGAAAAAATATGAATCGAAAAATTAAAAACATACTTATTATTTTAGCAATTATTATTATAGGAGGCTTAAGTTTCTTTACAATGAAATCAGCAAAAAATAGTATTAGTAGTAACAATTCTAATATGATGATGGAAAAAGGAGACAACTTAGAAATGGGAACGCCACCATCAAAACCAGAAGGAGATAATAATTCAAATAGTCAAAATCAGACAAATGGACAAAACGGACAAATGGGAACACCACCATCAAAGCCAGATGGAGATAACAATTCGAATGGACAAATGCCAGGTGATATGCAAAATGGACAAAATACCAAAATATCAACAGGATACTATGCCGCATTTATAGCAGAAGCATTAGTAATTAGTATTTTGATAACATATTTAATAATGTCAAACTTTAGCAAAAAAACAATAAAAGAAACATTTAATAAAGGCGGAAAAATAGCGGTATATACAATGATTGTTATAGTGTTAACAGCAGGACTAACATTCTCACAAATTTATGTAACAAATAATGTTTTGCAAGCAAGTACAAATGGTCAAAGACAAAATGACAACAATATGCAAGGACCAGGTGGAGGAATGAATTCAAATAGCAATGTTACTTACACTGCGACAAAAGAGATAACTGAAGATACAACGTTAAATAGTGGAGAATTTACATCAACAACTGCAAATGAAAATGGACTTTTAGTAAATGGAGATGTTGATGCAACTCTTTCTAACATCACAGTAGATAAGAGTGGAGATTCAGATGGCGGAGATACTAGCAACTTTTATGGAAATAATTCAGCAATTCTTGCCAAAAGTAGTGCAAATTTAACACTAAAAAATATAACAGTAACAACAAATGCAAGTGGTGCGAATGGTGTATTTAGTTATGGTGGGTCAGCAACAACGAATAACTCATCAAGTGATGGGACAACTGTAAATATCAGTGATTCAAAAATAACTACAACAGGAGATAATGCAGGTGGAATAATGACAACTGGTGGTGGAAAAACAGTTGCAACAAATTTGACAATCAATACAAGTGGAACATCAAGTGCAGCAATTAGAACAGATAGAGGTGGCGGAACTGTAACAGTTAACAAAGGAACTTATACAACAACAGGAAATGGTTCACCAACAATATATTCAACAGCAAACATAACAGTAAGTGATGCAACATTAGTTGCAAAAGCATCAGAAGGAGTTGTTATAGAAGGTGCAAACTCTGTAACATTAAATAATTGCGATTTAACAGATAGCAATACAAAACTAAATGGGCAATCTACAACATACAAAAATATATTTTTATATCAATCTATGAGTGGAGATGCTTCAAACGGAACAACAACATTTACTGCAAAAGATAGTAATATTACAAAAAATAACGGAGATTCATTTTATATTACAAATACAACTGCTACAATAAATTTAACAAACAATACTATTGTAAATAATGATAGTAACGGAAACTTTTTAAGAGCACAAAAAGACTCTTGGGGTACATCAGGTTCAAATGGTGGAAAAGTTACATTGGTTATGAATAATCAAAAAGCAACAGGTAATATAGTAATAGATTCTATATCAACATTGGATATGACAATGAATACAGATTCTTATTATGAAGGAACAATAAATGGAGATAATACAGCTAAAAACATAACTTTAAAATTAGATTCTTCTTCAAAAATTAAATTGACAGGTGATTCTTATGTTTCTTCATTAGAGGATGCAGATAGTTCTTATAGTAATATTGATTTTAATGGTTATAAATTGTATGTAAATGGAACAGCAATTAATTAAAAAGATGAATATTAATAAAATAGAAAATGACACATTCTAAAATTAGCAAAATGTGTCATTTTTTTGAGTGTTAGCCTTGACAAACATTATATATGAGAGTATAATGTTAACCGTAGTTAACAAAAATAAAAAGGGATTAAGGGGCCACCACACAAAATCCCTGTGAACCAATGGTGACCCCTTAATCCAGGAGAAAAAAGAGAGGATAAAAAATGATATCAAAAGCATCAGAAGAATACTTAAAAACAATGTACATATTAGAACAGCAAAATGGAAATATAAGAGTAACAGATATTGCAAAAAAAATGAATTGTACAAAACCGAGTGTAAACAAAGCAATTTATAATTTAAAGGACAGCGGACTGTTAAACTATGAATCATATGGAACAATAGAGCTTACAGAAAAAGGAGAAGATTTAGCAAAGAAAATTTTGGAAGCATATGATATAGTTTATGTATTTTTAAAAGATGTGCTTAATTTAGACGAAGAAGAAGCAGAAAGCGAAGCGGAAAAAATAAAATTAGCAATAACGGATAAAACAATAAACAAATTGGCAAAATATGTACATAAAGAACTAGGACTAACAAACTTAGACTGTGATTATGATATCAATAAAGAAAAATGTAGATGTTGTGCAAGAAGAACTATGAAAAAATAACGGGATTAAGGGGCCACCACACTAAATCCCGCAAAATTATATATATTAATATAAAAGAGGGATTTGGAGTGGTGGCCCCTTAATCCCTTGAAATAAAAGAAAGGATTTAAAACAATGAGTAATTTATTAGAAATAAAAGATTTACATGTAAACGCAGGAGAAAAAGAAATATTAAAAGGAATAGACTTAGATATAAAAAAAGGGGAAATCCATGTAATAATGGGACCAAATGGTTCTGGAAAAACAACAACAGCAAATGCAATATTAAATAATCCAGAATATACAAAAACAAATGGAACAATAACATTTGATGGTGAAGATATAACAGAATCAAGAACTGATGAAATTGCAAGAAAGGGAATATTTATGTCATTCCAATTACCAGAAGAAATTCCTGGGGTTTCAGTTACAAACTTCTTGAAATATGCAAAAAATAAAATCACAGGTGAGCCAGTAAAAATTTTTCAATTTAAAGATGAATTGAAAAAAGATATGGAAGAATTAAATATGAATCCTAAAAACATGGAAAGAAGCTTAAATGTTGGATTTTCAGGTGGAGAGAAAAAGAAAAATGAAATTTTACAAATGCTTGTATTAAATCCAAAACTTGCTATTCTTGATGAAACAGATTCAGGTCTTGATGTTGATGCAATAAAGACTGTTTCAAAGGGTATTGAGATGTTTAAAAATGAGAATAATGCAGTTTTAATTATTACTCATAATACTAAGATTTTACATAGTTTAAAGGTTGATTATGTTCATGTTTTAGTTAATGGAAAAATCGTTAAAACAGGCGGACAAGAATTGGCTTCAGAGATTGAAGAAAATGGATATGCTCAATATAAATAAAAAACCAATGGGGACGTGTTTAAAATGGTTGAAAGTTATAAAATTTGAACCAAAAAAAGAACGTCCCCAATGGTTGAACGAAGGGAAATTAAAAAATGTCAAAAACAAAGTTAGATGAAATAAATAGAAATATTTATGATATAAAAAATAAAGATGAATATGATTTCAAAATAAAAAAAGGTTTAACACCAGAAATAATAGAAGAAATATCAAAACAAAAAAACGACCCAGACTGGATGAGAGAATTCAGGTTAAAAGCGTTAGAAGTATATAACAACTTAGAAATGCCGACATGGGGACCAGATTTATCAGAATTAAATATGGACGAAATCGCAACATATGTAAGGCCAAAGTCAAAATTAAACAGCTCATGGGACGATGTTCCAGAAGACATTAAAAATACATTTGACAAACTAGGAATACCAGAAGCGGAAAAAACATCACTTGCAGGTGTTGGTGCTCAATACGATTCAGAAGTTGTTTACCACAGTATGAAAGAAGATTTGATAAAACAGGGTGTAATTTATACAGATATGGAAACAGCAGTAAGAGAATATCCAGAACTAGTAAAATCATACTTTATGAAATGTGTACCAGTAAATGACCATAAATTTGTTGCATTACATGGAGCAGTATGGTCAGGTGGTTCATTTGTATATGTACCAAAAGGGGTAAAAGTAGATGTTCCATTACAGTCATATTTCAGACTAAATTCACCAGAGGCCGGACAATTTGAACACACATTAATAATTGTAGAAGAAGGAGCAAGTTTACACTTTATAGAAGGATGTTCAGCACCAAAATACAATAAAGTAAATCTACATGCTGGATGTGTTGAATTATATGTAGCAGACAATGCTTATTTAAGATATTCAACAATAGAAAATTGGTCAAAAAATATGCTTAACTTAAATACAAAAAAAGCATTAGTAGGAAAAAATGCAAAAATGGATTGGGTATCAGGTTCATTTGGATCAAAAATATCAATGCTTTATCCAATGAGCATATTAAATGGAGAAGGTGCAAAAACAGAGTTTACAGGAATATCTTTTGCGGGTGGCGGACAAAATCTAGACAATGGATTTAAAGTAATTCATAACGCACCAAATACATCAAGTGTAGTAAATGCAAAATCAATATCAAAAAATGGTGGAAAATGCACATATAGAAGCTTAGTAAGAATAAACGAAAACGCAAAAAATTCAAAATCATCAGTATCATGTGAATCACTTATGTTAGACGACATATCAGTTTCAGACACAATACCAACAAATGACATAAGAACAGATGAAGTTGAATTTTCACACGAAGCTAAAATAGGAAAAATAAGTGATAAAACAATATTCTACTTAATGAGCAGAGGATTATCAGAAGAAGATGCAAAGGCTATGATAGTAAGAGGTTTTGCACATCCAATAGCAAAAGAATTACCAGTAGAGTATGCAGTTGAAATGAATAATCTTATTAACTTAGAATTAGAAGGAGCAATAGGATAAAATTCGGGATTAAGGGGCCACCACACTAAATCCCTAAATTTTTATAATTTTGTTATTATATATTAATATTTTCGAAAAAAACATATCTGGGGTCTACCTATGGGTCTTTTTCT
>CAYQBQ010000069.1:1384-5546 GCA_964415805.1 uncultured Clostridium sp. | reverse complement strand
AATACACGGTTGATGGTAAAAAATATAGTTATGAAACAAATTATTCTACTAATACCATTCCTAAAAGAGGAAGCAAAATAGAAATTAAATATAACCCAGTTATGCCAAGTGAAACATATTCGAATTTTGATGTATTTAGTGTTTTTCAGATTATAGGAGCATTTGTTCTATTCATAACTTTAGTGATTTTATTTTCTGGTATTTTATGGTTGAGAGATTTAATTACTATTTTATTTACTGGCGGTTTTGTCATTTCATTTTTAATTAATAAACTTTATAATGTAGGATTTACAGTTGTTATAATATTTTTTGGGATAATATGTTTTGCATCAATAATAAATTTTATAAAATATTTGAAAAACAATAAATTTCAACCATTAGAAGACATACAAAAAGAGATAATTAAAGCTAAACAAATAAAAATTATAGAAAAAGAAAAAAACGAAATTTATCGGAGGAAGAAATTAATTTAAAATTAAAAAATAGAAATAAAAAAATTAAAGGGATTTTATTATTTATTGTTCCTATTTTATTAGTTGAATTCATAGATGTACAATTTGGCTTTCCAAATCAAATTATTTGTTGTATATTCGTAATAATAGCAGGAATTTTTTCATTTTTTACATTTGTTATGGCATTAGACAGTAAAAATTCTGAGGTATATATAGCTGGTAAATTAATAGACAATGAAGATATAAAAAACAGCCATAATATGACATTAATTGAAAAAATAAAAACTTTTAATATAATATGGACTGATATGTAATATTATTTCAATACCTGTATTTTTGGGGATAATTTATTTGCTTTTTGATGATCCTTTTAATTTTTTTGATAATTTTGAGAATGTTGCAAGAGCACAAATTTTTACTATTTTTGGACTTGCATTTTTAATAAATATTTTATATTTAATTCGTAAAAAAAAGAAATTGACTAAGATTGGAATATATATTATTATTTATATAATTTTGTTTATAGCAGGATACAATCTTACAATACCTTAAAATAATAATAAACAAATAATAACATCAGGACAATTTATTGAAATAATGCAGTATAATAATTTAGAAATATAAAATAATTATTTTAATAATATAAATTCTACGGTAGCAATCAATTCGAGAAAAGATGATATAATATTAAATTACTATGAATTTGATAATGTAAAAATTCAAGAAAAGCATATAATGAATTCATTTTTTATATTCAACTAGACATTTATAAAAAAATATAGTAAACTATTTTTATAAGAGGTGGAAATAAAATGTACGGAATAATAGTAGCAATGCAAGAAGAATTAGAAGAAATTATAAAAATAATGAAAAGTATAGAGGAGAAAGAAATCTACGGCATTTCTTTCATTAAAGGTAAAATTGAAGATACTAATGTAGTAGTTGTTAAATCAGGAGTTGGAAAAGTAAATGCGGCAAGAACTACACAAATATTAATAGATAAGTTCAAAGTTAAAAATATAATGAATGTTGGATCAGCAGGAGCATTAAATCCATTTTTAAACATAGGTGACATTATAATTGCTGAAAAATTAGTACAACACGACTTTGATATAACAGCCTTTGACCATGATAAAGGATATATTACAGGAGTTGGAGATTACATATATAGTGATTATAAACTAGTAAAAAAATTACAAAATATTGCGAATAAAGTTAAAGATGAAACATATAAAATAAATACGGGTGTAATTGCGTCAGGTGATATTTTTTGTACAGACATTACTATGAAAAATAAAATTTACACAAAATTCAATGCCGAATGTGTTGAAATGGAAGGAGCAGCAATTGCACAGGTTTGTTATCTAGATAAAATACCATTTGTTGTATTTAGAAGTATTTCTGATACACCGAATGGGAATAATGCTATTGTTTTTGATGAATTCATAGAATTAGCTTCTAAAAGGTGTGCACTTATTTTAAAAGAATTTTTTAAAAAATAAGTATACATAAAAAACTTTAAACTATTGATTTTATTGAAATTTTATGGTATAATATAAATAGTTTTTATTTATATAAGAAAAAGAGGTGAGAACTTAAAACTCTAGTTTTAAGGAAATTATGAATAATAATACACATTTAAATGAAGAATATAAATTTAAAATCTCATATATTTTAAATTTCTTTAAAGATATGGTATCAGAATCTGGAAAAGAAGTAAAGAATAGAATAGAAGCAATAAATCAAGCACAAGACAATGCATATATAAACGAATTAGTTAAGAATGTGGAGAAACATGAAATTATAAAAAATAGAAAATCAACTGAAAAGACTAAAATTAATAAAATAGAAAAAGAAGCAAATTCATATAATAAAAAAGTAATACAATATGATGGAAAAGAGATAGGCGAATAAAAAATGCAAGAAATTTTTAATTTCTTGTATTTTAATCTTGACAAAAACACAAACTAAATGTATAATAAATATCGCAATTGCATATGGCGAAGTAGCTCAGTTGGCTAGAGCATCCGGTTCATACCCGGCAGGTCGAGAGTTCGAATCTCCCCTTCGCTACCATAAAATAAAAAAGTACAAGTATAAAAAATAAAACTTGTACTTTTTATTTTTAGTTAAATTATTCCATATAAAAAATCCCCGCCTTAGCCGTAAGATGTCTTGAATTTTTAAGGACCTGCTCCTAAAAACAGGTGGGTGCCTACCAAAATATTCATGGGCTTCTTACATAAAATGCAAGCATGCACGCCATATCTTGAGATTGGCTCCTCTTACAAACTTGTAGGTTCTAAAAATTCTGTCTACACGCACTATGCAGGGGAAATTAATAACATATTTAATTTTGTAATCTTATTAGATTATCTATAGTTTAACATAGAAAAATTTAAGTTTCAAATAATATAATTACTTAGAAAAATGATTAAACACTATTTATATAATTTTATCTCATTTTAAATAAATTATTCTCACTTTATCAAAATTTTTAAAAATTGATATAAAATAATTTTTATGATAAAATAAATAAAGTTTGTGTTTAATAAAAAATAATAATTATATCAAAATAAAGTAAAATTAGTTAATATCATTAATCTTTAAATTCCTTGCTTAATTTTCCTATAGCCTTAGTTTCAATTCGTGACACATAACTACGAGAAATTCCCATCATTTCTGCAATTTCATGTTGTGTTTTAGGTTTATGACCATCTAATCCAAATCGTAATTCAATAATAGTCTTTTCTCTATCTTTTAAAACTTCTCCTATTTTGTTATATAACTTTTTAACCTTCATTTTTAAATCAACAGCATCCTCAATATTTCGGTCATCATTCTCTAATACTTCTTGTAAAGTAACAACATTATCATCTTTATCTTTTCCGAATAGGTTCATTTAGATATACTTCAGCATTTAATTTCTTTGTTGAACGCAAATACATTAAAATTTCATTATCTATACATCTTGAAACATATGTACTTAATTTAGATCCTTTATCAACATTAAAAGTATTTATCCCCTTAATTAAACCAATGGTACCAATTGAAATTAAATCATCTTGTTCAACTTTGGTATTTGAATATTTTTTAACAACATGTGCAACTAATCTTAAGTTTCTTTCTATTAAAACATTTCTAGCGTCTTCATCACCATTTTTCATTTGTTCCAAATATATTTTTTCTTCTTCACTTGTTAATGGCTCAGGAAATAGATTACTTCCAGAGATATATCCGCACAACAAATACTGCAGATTTTAGAAATTGAAAGAAACCAAGAACTCCTATACTACAAAGTGCTTCAAACATAAATGCACCTCCAAATCTTATATATAAAATTATATGTGAAATATAAAAAAAAGTGCATGGACGAAAAAAATAATAATTAATATAATAATTTTAAAAGGATATAATATGAAAATAATAAATAAAAAATAAAATAAAACAAATAATAAGTATGGAGGAAAAGTATGGTATCTCAAATATTAGTTTTATTTATATTAATAGCATTAAACGCCTTTTTTGCAGCAACAGAAATAGCATTTATATCATTAAATGACGTTAAAATAGAATTAAAAGTAAAAGAAGGAAACAAAAAAGCAAAAAAGATACAAAAAATGCTTAAAGATCCAAGTAAATTTTTAGCTACAATACAGATAGGAATAACACTTGCAGGATTTTTATCTAGTGCATTTGCATCAGACGCC